>CAZBCD010000310.1:0-2545 GCA_964490205.1 uncultured Pelolinea sp.
AGGTCTTAAGGACACGTTGCAGATCCGCATTGGCAAGAGATTTTAGATCCGGAAATCGATTGAGGAATTTTTCGTAATAGGATAGAACTGTTTTTACCTGGGTCTGTTGCAGCATGACCTCAGACACCCAGATCCGATAGGGATCGGTTGTCTGACGCCATGGAAGGCAGCGGTGATGATCACCAAACCAGCGCAGGAGTCGTCGCTGAATAGACGTAATATCTTTTTTTTTCAGCATATAGGGTTTAGGATTATACAGATATCGTAAATGCTGATGGGTTCTTACTTTATATTGCGGATCTATCCAAGAAAAAAATGCTTTCAAACCAGGATGAAGATCGGCGTTCTTGATTTGACAATTGCTTAAGCGGTACATAATAAGGAGAGGTTCACGCTTTTGAAGATTTAGGAAAACTTAAATGAATGATCAAGGAATACAAATTGAGGAGTGGCCTGAATTAAAGAACCCTTATCTGATAGCCGGTTTTGGCGGCTGGGGCAATGCGCTGAATATTTCCAAGGGGATGGTCGGGTACTTAAGACGCACACTCAAAGCTCGGCGGTTTGCGAAAATCAATTCCGATCTTTTTTACCGTTACGATGAAACACGACCTCATGTCATAATCGAAGACGGGGATCTGAAGCGGATTGCACCGCCCGGGGGATCATTTTATGCGGTTGCGGCAACTCCGGAGCAAAGAGATCTTGTGATATTGGAGGCAGACGAACCGAACCTAAAATGGTATTCTTTTACATCCGAACTGCTGGCCCTGAGTGAAAAACTGGGTATTAATACCATAATCAGCCTGGGCAGCATGTGGGACAATGTGCTTCATACGGATCGGATCGTATCCGGAGTCGCGTCAAATGAAGAACATTGGACCCAATTAAAACAAAAAAACATTATTTCAATCGATTATCAGGGACCGAGCGCCATTCACACGCTGATATATGCGGAGGGTCAAAATAAAGGCATCCATAGTATGAGCCTGTGGTGTCATTGCCCCTATTATCTTCACCGAACAACCCATTTCGGGATGCTGTCTCATTTAGGGAGATTACTTTCAATGATCGGGGGCTTCGAACTGAATACCGATGAACTCGATCAAGGTTGGGAGGCCCTAAGTATTCAGATCCAAGAAGTGATCGAAAAAGACCCCAAACTGCAGGCCATGATCAGCGAGCTTCGCAAGGCCAAGCTAAGAGGATCTTTTGAGAGCATGCAGGCTTCAAACCAGAGGAGCGACAAGGTCATCAACTTGCAGGATTTTCTGGATCCGAAGTAAACGCCTTTATTTACATTAAACGCGAAACGGTTGGCGCAAACCATCATTTCGTATTTTAGGTCAAATCGCATGGAAAAAAATACCATTTCGGTCGACGCCGAGCTTTATGATCGATTAAGAAAATATTGCGAACAACACGGCATCCGTTTCATGGCGTTTATCGAAGACGCCCTGGAAACTGCGCCGCAGCGGGAAGAAGAAATAAAAATGGTCGCAGATGCCAGGGACACGATGGAACAGATCGAGCGCGAGCGGCGGCGGTCATACAGGCGCGGTTTTTGGCAGGGATTTTATGCGGCTACTTTTGCCGGTCAGGGGAATATGGGAATGTGCATCGCGAATACCCCGCCCGACCTTAGTCCCGAGCATGAAAAATTCAAAACCGTGGATGGCAGGCAAATGAAATTGTTCGAGTGATAAAGCCTGCGGCGTTCCCGCTCTGGAACTTTCCGCCCCCATGCAAATGGTGTCCAATATCTCCTTCGCTACCGGTTATGGGTGTCGTTGGATTCTTTAATTGATATAATCGAAAATCTTTAAAAGGCTTTGTTTGACTTGAGTCTGATCAGTTTTTGATAAATGACCTATTTTTCGGAGAATAAACCTATTATCAAGCGTAAACAATTTCATTCTTACTACAGATGGTGCAGCCAAACCAGACGATTTCTTGTTTTTAATAATAACATCTAATGGCCAAGGATCATTCTTTTGACTCGTAATCATCGCCAATATAGTATGTTCTATGATATTTCCAAAATCTGTTGCTTGTGACAATACAAGAGCAGGTCTCCTTTTTGTTCTGGCAGATTCTGTAAATGGGAATGGTACAACAACGACATCAAATGGTTCATAAATCATTGTAAGCTTCCTCATCATTTTGCGATTCCCATTCATTAAGTGTGGGGACAAGGGCTGAACTAAACGCAATATCTAATGGTCTTGCTTTTCTTAGTTTGATTGTTTCTTTCTCAATCTCGAAAGCGATGACATCACCAGCATTGAGCTTTAGTTTTTTTCTTACAACTGCCGGTACAGTCGCTTGATATTTCTTTGTAAGCTTGCTTGTAGCCGTTTGCATTCGTCTCTCCTGATTAGGGTATTACCTAAATTGAGCGATTTTCAAGTTTGCTGTAAATACAAGGAAGATGTTGTTCCGCTATAGTGTACTATGCGGGACGGCATCTGACGCCGTAGATGCAGTGAAATTGGAAATCCCGGAGGGTTTCAAATTTTTGAAATTCAAATCGACAGAATTCCTT
>CAZBCD010000311.1:0-2542 GCA_964490205.1 uncultured Pelolinea sp.
GAAATTATCTAATGAGAATAAGCAGGTGCGGGGAGTAAACCTTCGGCGCAACTAAGCGAAGCAAAACGCACTTCTCTGCGGTATCCGCTTAGCCCAACATGATGTGATCATCACTATGGATGATGACCTTCAGCATCCCCCGGAAGAAATTTACAAATTGGTTCAAAGACTAAATGAAGGATATGATGTCGTTTACGGCATTCCCGCAAAACTTGTTCATTCTTCATGGCGCAATTTTTCATCAAGATTTACTAAGAGGTTCTTGGGGAGAATATTAGGGGTTGAAGGGATAAAGTATATTAGCGCATTTCGTGCTTTTAAAAAAGATTTACGAACCGCATTTGACCAATTTAATAGCCCAAATGTGATCATTGACTCGCTCTTGAGGTGGGGGACAGAAAAATTCGGAACCGTAGAAGTAAATGAGCAACCCCGAACGGTTGGGCGTTCAAATTACAATCTCATCAAATTGGCGAAATTTACCATGCTTGTGTTAACTGGATTCAGTACCATTCCCCTGAGGTTTGTCAGCCTTATTGGATTTTTCCTTACTCTATTTGGAATCGCGGTACTTCTATATGTGATGGTTAGAGCTTCTCTTGATGGAAACGTCCCCGGTTTTCCTTTCCTTGCTTCAATTATCAGCCTTTTCAGCGGTGCGCAATTATTCGGGTTAGGTATTTTTGGCAAATATCTTGCCCGTATATTCAATCGGTCCATGCGGGTTCCAACTTATGTCATTGGTGAGATTGCTAACCCGAAAAAGCCCGACGAAGGATTACATTAACAAATGATCAACTTCAATCAACCTTATATCGCATGCAACCAGGTAAAATATATTAAAGAAGCGCTTGAGAACAACCATATTTCTGGTGACGGTCCTTTCACAAAGAAATGCAATCTTCACCTTGAAAAATATTTCGGCGTGAAAAAAGCATTAATTACCACAAGTTGCACCCACGCACTAGAAATGAGCGCGATTCTTTTAGACCTAAAAGACGGGGACGAGGTAATCGTCCCTTCTTTTACTTTCGTTTCCACACCCAATGCGTTCATTCTCCGTGGGGCAAAACCCGTTTTTATTGATATTCGGCCAGACACACTGAATATGGATGAAAACAATCTGGAAGAATTGATAACAAACAACACTAAAGCAATCTATGTTGTTCATTACGCGGGAGTGGGCTGTGAAATGGATCGTATATTAGAAATTGCCCAAGAATATGGTCTTGATGTAGTGGAAGATAATGCGCATGGGCTTTTTGGAAAATACAAGGGAAAATACTTGGGCACATTCGGTAAATTTGCTGCGCAAAGTTTTCATGAAACCAAGAACATATCCTGCGGAGAAGGTGGAGCTTTATTAATAAATGATACCAGTTACATTAAATGAGCTCAAATCATTCGCGAGAAGGGAACCAACCGCAGTAGATTTTTTCGCGGGCAGATTGACAAATATTCATGGGTAGATATAGGTTCAAGCTTTCTCCCCTCAGATATTCTTGCCGCAATTCTTCTATCGCATCTGGAAGAATCACAAATCATTCAAAAGAAAAGGCAAGAAATTTGGGAAAATTACGATAATATCCTGAGAGGATGGGCTCATGATAATAAAGTGTTGCAGCCTTCTATACCGGATCACTGTGTACAGAGTTATCATATGTATTATCTACTCCTTCCCAATCTGGATACTCGCCAGGCGTTTATTCGTCATTTAAAGGACCGAGGTATTCATTCTGTCTTTCATTATGTCCCTTTGCATACATCAGAAATGGGTAAAAAATACGGCTATAGTGAAGGAGGCTTGCCTGTAACTGAAGATATAAGTAATCGCTTGGTTCGACTTCCCATGTATTTTGATCTATCACCCACGGATCTTAAAGAAATAAACCAGGCAGTAATGGATTTTAAAACTGTTTAATATTTGCCTATGTTAGAATGGTGTTATTGAAGTTATAGAGAATATGATGAAAGAAGTCAACAAGAATAGTACTCAGTGGCTTTCCCAGATCATTCTACCAGTGGTTATCATTTTCATAATAATTGCTATCTGCGGATTCTTGTTATTCAGTGGAACGCGTCAAGGGGCATTGAATTTGCGTATTCTTGGAGATATATCAACTGCGTTCTTATTGACTCTTATAATCTCATCAGAGATGCTCATTCTGGCAGCTATGATCACTTTTATCTACCTTACTAATAAATCTTTCAAATGGTTGCGAAATATATTCCAAAACTTCCAATCGATTTTTCTTCGAATAGATCCAAGCGTTACAAAGATCTGCAAAATTAGTGCACATCCTTTTATTTTTTTTGATTCAATTCGCGCAATTTTTAAGCCTAAAAAGAACTCCGAAGGATAGGAAGATATGTCTGAAAAGAAAAGTAATTCAATTTTGTACCTTTTCGGTGGCGTATTCGGCGCTCTTGTCGGATTAATAGCCGCTTATTTATTAGAAAAGTCAGCCGATTTAGAAGGGGGAGAAAATATACTTACAAGTAAAAAGATTTCTAGAATTGGGATAGGTACTGTTTCACTTTT
>CAZBCD010000312.1:0-2531 GCA_964490205.1 uncultured Pelolinea sp.
AATGGTTACTTCAAGTTTAGCAATTTGGCAGGGACGCTTTCATAGTATCACACGAGTTGCACGCGAAACTCAAATTGGAAAGGCGACTCATTAAGAACAAACGCGAATGCAAATTCTCCTTATAATAACCATGACTGTAATTACTTACCCAATTCTCAATGATCAGTTATGAATAGAATTTCTCTGTGAATCTAATATCCAAGATAATTTAGCCACACCTCAATATATAAGACTGAATACTTGCTAATCGCCTAGTAAGTATTAATCCTCAAAGTAAGGTGGTTCAAGCATCTGAATTTCCCATTCTTCACCAAATTTCCCCAGAAGTCCCTTGATACTAATTTCAGAATTTTGGGAAATCTCCGCCTTAATATCAGGTGGCCATTGACTCCAATCTTCGCTGCTGACGAATACACCCGTCCAGCAGCCATTCTCTTTCAATTCGAAGAAGGTACCTTCACCGCCTATATCCACAAAACCAATTGTGCCGTAAACTTCGATCTCCTGTCCCATCAGATCTTCGGAAAGATCACAAGGCGAAATGGCCTCCCCGGCGTCTGGCGTTCCTTCTGTTGGTATGTCATCAGGCAGTGGTTCGGAGGACGTCTCAGCATTACTACTGAGAGCAACCGGTTTACCTGTTTCGCTGGCATAGATAACATCATCAGCGTGAAGATGGACAGAAACCACCTCGCCACCGATGTAAATATCAAACAATCCTGGAATCGCATTGAATACTACCTGTCCGTTCTCGTCACTTGTACCAGAGTAATCAGTGAACAGGCTATACCAGTAATCCTTGAGTGTGGAATATAGCGGCTTTTGTGTCTTGTCAGAACGTAATAAGCCAGCTTGCATAGAAGTAAGAAAATGAACGGATTCGCGGTTTAATTCAGGTGGATCATCGCAGTAATCCAATAGTGCGACACCAACAATCTGAGGATCATCAATGAACATCTTGAAGACTTCCATAAACACTCGTTCCTGGTATTCCTCCGTATATTCATCAACTGGTGGAACCCATGTCGGATACCATTTTGGGGTTGGGTCTGGTACGCCGTGGCTCTTTACGGCTAATTCCCAAATATAAATTTTCTTGCCGTAAGACTCCATCTCATTTAGAAATCCCCGCCAGAATTCTGGTGTATCGTATTCGCCAGGATACGCTCCGGGATGGATCTCAAATCCGACACACTCAAATGGAGAATTTTTTCCATCAGTGCTTCTGTAAACACCTGCGGACCAAGATGGACAGGATATTTTTCCGGATCCCATCCCATATGGTCAAAATTCAGGCAGATGAATGATTCTGGATCGAGTTTTTTTATCAGGCGGATCTCCCAGTCAAGGATATCTACCCATTTCATCCACTGGTCCTCATCTACAGGAAACCAGGTGGGCTCTGTTTGCCATGGGGTCGCATACCAGTTATTGATTTCCACACCGATATCATACAGATGATATCCGCCAACAACTTTAGAACCTCTACTCACAATTTCGGTGAGGTATTCTTCAAATTCCGCAAAGAAATCCTCTTCACTTGCGTTTTGGATCCATTCTGGAGCCCAACCCGAAAATCTCAAATTACTTTTTGGATTAGCGAAAGAGGGACCCATATTTGCGCGATAGAAACGCGTGTTCGGTAAATCAGGTGTATACTCCCAGCCTTCTTCAACCCATTCGGTGGCAATAGCACCTACTGCCGGTACGTATTGGTTATTCTCTGGTTCAACATCCGTCCACAATGCCTGCGCATGGATCAGATGTGTGTTGAACCCGACTGCTGCATATTCCTCTTTACGTTCATTCGCGTCTGGTCGCAACTGAGACCAATCATAGTAGCCATCCACGATAGTAGTAAATGCTTTATTGGGGTTGTAAGATGAGTCAAAGAAAAAATCCAGGTCCGTTTGTTCGGCGAATATTTCCATACCAGGCAAAGGATTTCCCTGCGCATCAGTTACCGTGAGAGTGATATCCTGATAACGAGTAGTCTCGTCATTTGTAACCGAGAAGGACAACCGCGCTGGTTTTATTGCTTGAGATCCGGTACCGACCGAATCCGCTGAATCTACTTCACCGAATCCGGAAATCTCAAATACTTCTATTTCCAAAATACCATCAAAAGTAATTAGCGTTCCGGAAATAGTTAATTCTTTTCCTAGCTGTAAAACATTTTCACCCCCAACTTTTTTCAGCAGTGCTTTATCCACAAAAGCGCCTAATTGACATTCCCCTTCAGTCAGTTCAAACCAAATGCCATCTGGAACTCCTGTGTCCACAAATCCCACATTACCTGTTAGGGAAACATCTTCGCCTTCCATCTTCTGGTTTAAATCACATAATGAAACAAAGTGTTGTTTTTCATCAATATCTGGAGTTGATTTTTCACTACAACCTGTTATGAAAATACAAAAAACTAAAATGCCATTAATTACTGATCTTGAATTCAACTAGTAAGTGCAACTTTGCAAGTGTTAGAGAGGTAAGCTGCGGTAAGATAAGCGCCTCTCCAACGACTAAATCAAAGG
>CAZBCD010000313.1:0-2507 GCA_964490205.1 uncultured Pelolinea sp.
TACGAATGATTTTATCTCCTCATCCGTTGCACTAAATGTCTGAATTAACAATTGAGGAAAACCTTGGCAAAGTGATCCTGGTTGAGACTTTGGCAACCTGGTGTTCAAACTGTTACAAGCAGCAGACTGAAGTTGCTAGATTTCATGATCTTTTGGGAAAACGGGATGATTTTATGAGCCTGGGTATTAATATTGATCCTAATGAAGATATCATCCTTTTGACTGGTTATGTGCGCAAAAATGGATTTGATTGGTTTTATGCGGTTGCAAGTGAGGAAATGATAAATGAAATTAGCTTGCTCTATGGTTCTCAATTCCTCAATCCGCCATCCACACCGATGCTAATAATTGATAGAAAAGGCAATGCTCACCCACTTAATTTTGGCATAAAGAGCGCAGAAGAATTAATGAACAATGTGCTCCCATATTTAGATGAAAGTGCCTGATAATGGATCTGAGCAATGTTTTGGCTTCCATCGGAATAGGTTTATTGGCTTCAACAAGCCCGTGTGTATTTCCCCTCTACCCGGGTTATTTGGCATACATCAGTGCAAGTGGGAGTAAAAACCAAACAAAGAAGAAGGGCCAGCATTTCTTAGGTTTTTTCGTTCTGCTCGGCGTGCTGGTGATGATGCTTATTCTAGGAGCAGTGATTTCATTCCTTTCTTTATCTATCGGTAGAGCTCTGGCGGTGATTGTCCCTATCGCAGATGTGATTCTGATTGTATTGGGGTTGCTATTGATATTTGACCATAATCCTTTTAAACAGCTTCCCCAGATAAAAATACCAGCCTTGTCTCATCCCTTCGCAAATGCGTTCCTCTATGGATTACTTTACGGACCAATTGCGCTTCCCTGTTCTGGACCTTTGGTAGTTTCAATTTTCGCTATCAGTATACAGAGTACTGCATTTCTGGCGCGGTTAGGAACATTCTTATGGTTTGGTTTGGGTTTTGGTTTGCCGCTTTTCATCCTATCCTTCATGGGAGGTGCTCTTCAAAAACCAATCACGCGGTTCTTTGCCCGGCATTCACGTTGGGTTAACCTGCTCAGTGGGCTGTTAATTGTTGGATTAGGCGTATATGATTTGTGGGCAAATTGGGATTTCATAATCGCTGGCTTGGGTTATTAAGGGTTGTTATATAAAAAAAGAAGAAAAAAGAAGAAGTGCGGGTTCAACCATACTTCTTCTTTGTTCAGAATGCAAGTCCTTCCTGATAAAAAGCAGGATCGGTGGGTGTTTTTCCACTCGGATCCCATACATACACCCAATCGCCAACATTAGCCCAATCATACAACCAATGCGCGTCGCCAACAGACATATTCACACATCCATGGGAGAGCTCATATCCGAACTTTACCCGCCAATATGCACCGTGTAGTGCGCGCGGACCATCGTAATACATTGTCCAGGGAACATTTTCTAAGAAGTAATAATCTGCTTTCCCAGTCTCAAACGACCCGGTCATCGTCTCAAGTTCTATTTTTTCGCGAATTGGGAATAGCCCTGGTTGGGTATAGTACGGATCATATCCTGATCCAATCAATGTAGCGAATTTCAACCTGCTGTCTTCATAAACAGTCAGGGTTTGCTCATATAAATTGACTTCAATCCATCGCCCGTTCTCAATTCCTTCTGGAGGGGATAACCGTGGTGAGACAACTCTAATATATCGCCGTTCTACCCACTTGCCTAACCCGATCATGTACCAGGTGGTCCCCTCAGCTTCAACCTGGTCATATACCTGAATAACAGTTTTAGGGATTAATTGCTCATTCACAACCGAAGCGTTATAGCTTGGTTCGCGGACTGGATTAGCAAGGTCAACAATCCAACCAAAATCGTTTTCCGGGGGTTGATTGAGCAATACTCCCTGAAAGGAAGAGTATTTGGTAGGTGAGGCGCGTATCACGCCGCGTTCGTTCTGTACATATGGATTACTTTCATGAAATGAAACGTTTTCATAGGCAACATACAGAGTCTCACCAATTTGAATCGTGCTTAACGCTCCCCAGCTTTGAACTGCTGATTCGATATTTGGATAATAAGCCGCTTGCTCACCTGGAGACAAATTTAATTTTGCGTAATTTTGGTCAAGTTCAAGATAGCTTGCATCAGGATGCGAAGATGGAAGCGGTTTCAGAGGAAGGGTTAATCCTTTCCTTGCCCAATCCGTCAATGTTTGGGATGGTCCCATTGGCAGGCAATCGGCTGGGGGAAATAGATAGATCCCCGGTGCACAAATTGGCATTCCTTCAAAGGTTTCTTCATATTGGGGGATAGAAGGTTCTACCACATCCTGTGCGTAAACGGTTGTGATATTAATGAAAAAAAATCTTATGAATAAAGTGGCTATGATTAACCACTGAAATTGAATTCGCATGTTTTCCTCAGAGATGAATTATTGCGGCTAATTGTAACTGATAATTTCTCGGTCAATGAAGTTGTTTTCATTACTTGGATTCAAGTATCAAGTGCAACAGTGATTATTTAAGAATACCACAGG
>CAZBCD010000314.1:0-2488 GCA_964490205.1 uncultured Pelolinea sp.
GAGACCACACTATTTACATTGCTAAGTGGTACTAAAAATGGGGTGCACCTCATTGTGCTGTTATTGCAATGATTCATGATATTTTGATTGTCATTAGCATTGGTACGATCGGTAGCCAACTCTTTGGATGGCAAATGGATTCTTTATTCCTTACCGCCCTTTTAACTGTCATCGGATTCTCCACTCAAGATAAAATCGTTGTTTTTGACCATATAAGAGAAAATACACCCATATTACGAAAAGTCAGTTTTAAACAATTGGTAAATCACTCTATCATCCAATCTCTTCAGCGGTCAATAAATACACAATTAATGACAGTAGAATTCCTTTTACTTTCTTTGGCGCTTTTTGGAGGGGAAACACTTCGCGAGATGTGTATTATTTTGATAATTGGTTTACTCAGCGGAACATATTCTTCAATTTTCATCGCAGCCCCAATACTCGTTGTGTGGGAAAATAAAGAGTGGGATAATTGGTTTAAGAAACCACAAACTTCAGAAATATAAATATGTTGCGAAGGTTCTGTTCAAAGATGACAAACAGGACCTTTTTTTATTTTTCAAAATCAGGTAACATCAGCCTTAAGGACTATCTATGAGGGAAAAAGTTATATTAATTACCGGCGCAAATGGGGAGATAGGTCATGGTTTAATTTCTAAAATTTGGGAGGAAAAAAGGGGGACAATTGTTGCACTTGACCTGAAACCATTGGATAAATGTTTATTGACATTTTGTGGTCGGTTTATCCAAGGAGATATTTTAGATAATATGTTGCTTGGAAGATTGATGGCTGAATACGAAATTACAACCATTTTCCATCTGGCATCAATCTTATCGACTAAATCAGAATATACTCCAGAAGCAGCCCATAGGGTCAATGTTGAAGGAACCATTAAATTATTGAGGTTGGGTGTTGAATTAGCACAATGGCAGGGTAACCCTGTGAAATTCATCTATCCCAGTTCAATTGCTGTGTATGGTTTGCCAGATATTAATATTAAGGTTCGCGAAGGAAAAATAAAAGAATATCAATGGTGCTCACCTATCACGATGTATGGATGCAACAAGATCTATTGCGAACATCTAGGTCGATATTATTCAAAATATTATCGCCAATTGGCGAGAGATCGATCCAAGAATTCAATTGATTTCCGATGTATTCGGTTTCCAGGTTTGATCAGCGCAGATACTGTTCCCACAGGAGGAACAAGTGACTATGGTCCTGAAATGCTACATCATGCAGCCCAAGGTAAACCATATGAGTGTTTCGTTAGAGAAGACACACAGATACCTTTTATGGCAATGCCTGATGCAATTAAAGCTTTACTTTCCTTAGAAGAAGCTCCGAGCGGTTCACTTTCTCAATTAAGCTACAACGTTACAAGCTTTTCTCCGAGTGCCGCAGAGATTAGGCGTTATGTGATAAACGCATTTCCTAATGCGGAAATCGATTTTGTAATTCATCCCAACCGCCAAGCAATTGTTGATAGTTGGCCAGTTGATGTGGATGATTCTCCAGCAAGGAACGATTGGGGGTGGGAACCTGACTATGGTATGGACCGTTCATTCAATGAATATCTAATTCCCGCAATTCGTGACCGATATTCTAAAACCAACTGCTGATTAGTGGATTAAAAAGCAAACAAAAATAGTAAATCATTCACATTTGTTCCAGTTGGTCCAATTTTAATTAGATTATCAGTTATTTTAAAGAAATTGTAAGCATCATTGTTTGCTAAATATTCCTCATGGTCTAACCCTTTTTCTTTAGCTCTTGCTTGTGTTCTCCCGGTCACAAAAGCACCCGCAGCGTCGGTTGGGCCATCTTCCCCATCGGTGGCTATGCTAATTAAACAGCAGTCACGTAAATTGTCAATTTGTCCAACCGCCCCCAATGCCAGTTCTTGGTTTCTACCACCTTTTCCGTTTCCTAAAATTGTTACTGTTGTCTCTCCACCAGCTATAGCACATGCTGGTTTTTTCATAAAAATATCGCTCTCCACCATGGTAGTTAATACCGAGCCAAATACTCTCCCTATTTCCCGTGCTTCTCCAATTAGTTTAGTTGAAAGAATCATTGTGTTATATCCTAATTCTTTCGCCGCTTTCTCTGCGGAAGTAATTGCGGTCGTCAAACTTCCAATTATGTTGTTGGTAACGTTTCTCATTACTTTATCGCCAGATTTAACCGTTTCCTGTGCTTCACCTCTCATACCTTCTATTAGGTGGTTGATTATGCTCTTCGGAATCTCATCTTTAATATGATATTTGTGTATGATTCCCCAAGCATCCTTATAAGTAGTTTCATCCAATGATGTAGGTCCAGAAGCTATCATCGATATTTGGTCTCCCAGAACATCAGATAGGATTAATGTCTCCATACGCGCGGGGTAAGTTATGCGTGCTAATCCCCCTCCTTTTATCATATCAATATGTTTTCGTATGGTATTTATTTCCTGTATCGTTGCCCCACTTTTTAATAGAACAG
>CAZBCD010000315.1:0-2466 GCA_964490205.1 uncultured Pelolinea sp.
GCTTACCTCTCTTACGCTTTCAAAGTTGCACTTGCTAGTTGAATTCAAGGGAGAAATTATGGCGAAAGAAACATTAAATGCTTTCGATATGGCTCAGCAGCAGTTTGACCATGTTGCTGACCTGCTGCATCTCGATCCTCCAGTACGCGAATTCCTGCGCTGGCCGATGAGGGAATTTCATTTCAGAATTCCGGTTCGCATGGATGATGGGAATATTCGCATGTTCCAGGGTTACCGCATCCAGCATAATGATGCCCGCGGGCCTAATAAGGGCGGCCTCCGCTTCCATCCATCTGAGACCGTGGATTCTGTCCGCGCGTTAGCCACCTGGATGACGTGGAAATGCGCCGTTGCTGATATCCCTTTAGGCGGTGGAAAGGGCGGCGTCATCGTGGATCCATCCACTTTAACCATTGGGGAGAAAGAGCGCCTTGTTCGGGGATGGGTGCAGCAGATGTGGAAGAACATTGGCCCCCGCCTGGATGTCCCCGCACCGGATGTGGGTACCACTCCTCAGATGATGGGCTGGATGATGGACGAATATTCTAAACTCGTTGGAGAATTCACACCCGGTGTGATCACCGGAAAACCTGTCGGCGGCGGCGGTTCGCTTGGGCGTACAGAAGCGACCGGCTACGGTGTCATCTACACTCTTCGCGAGGCATTTAACCGCCTTGGAATAGACGCGAAAAAAAGCAAGGCGGCAATCCAGGGCTTCGGCAACGTTGCCCAATATGCGGCCATCGGTTTCAAAGAGATCCTGGGGGGTTCAGTGATATGCGTATCCTATTGGGATCGTGATAACCGCAAGCCGTACACGGTTAGCAAAAAGGATAGATTTGACCCCCGCTTTATGCAAAGCATCACCGATCAATATGGAAGCATTGATAAGGAAAAAGCGGCCGCCGCTGGATATACGATCGAAGACGCCGACACCTGGCTGAGAAAAAAGATGTGGACGTACTCATCCCCGCCGCTTTAGAGGGACAGATCAACGCGGAAAGCATCCAATCGATCAGCTCTTCAGTGAAGATCATCGCGGAAGGAGTAAATGGCCCCACCACTCCCGAAGCGGACAAAGTGATCCGCGAAAAAGGCATTTTCCTGATTCCAGATTTTCTCTGCAACAGCGGCGGCGTGACAGTGTCATATTTCGAATCGGTCCAAAATGACGGCAATTACTATTGGCCAAAGCAGGAAGTGCTCGATAAAGAAGACAAGATCCTCACCAAAGCATTTGCTGATGTGTATGAAATGGCCGAGAATGAACACGTCTATATGCGCGACGCGGCGTATATGGTCGCTATCGCCCGGGTCGTCAAAGCCATGCAGCTGCGCGGCTGGATATAAATATAATCACTCTCCGAAATGCTTTCTCAAAATAAATTGGGTTGGAAAAGTAAAAAAAAGACCTCACAACTATTCACTGAATAGTTATAAGACCCAATCTGCATGGTGCCTTAAAAAAATCAACTAAACCAACTCATTTTCCAATTCTGAAGCGTGTAGAAGTATTATAGAAAACACTTTTAGGATATAGTTTATATCTGGGGTTCATTAGAAATGATCAGCTTTCTCACATAGAGAAAAACGGAAAATCCGACTGCCAGGCTTGTTAATACAACAACTTTCACGGCATGCGGGTTGAATCGGATAAAAAATTGGCCGGATATCCAGGGCAGCAGCATTCCCCCGACCGAAGTGGCCGAGAAAAACATCCCGGTGTTTTTTCCGGAGAGATGTATTTGCTTTTCCGCGTACATCATCAATGATGGGAATATCAATGCCATGAAAAGCCCCATCCCAATTGTTCCGACCCACAAGACACCCTTTGAATGCGGGAATATGAGCGCAGTTAACACACTCAGGATACTGCCAATAAAGGAGATAATAAGGATCCTGTCAGCGCGCATTTTCTTAGAAACCCAAACCCCAGCCAACCTCCCAACCGCCATACATCCCCAGAATATTGAATTCAGGAGGCGTGCTTCGGCTGCGGGTATAGAATAAGCAGTAGTCGCGATTGTAAAGATCCATCCATTAAAAGATACTTCTGCACCCACATATAAAAGGAAAGTCAGCGCGACAAGATAGACCAATCCAGACGATGTTTTTTCTTCCGCAGTATCTGTTTTCTCAGTCTTCCGTATTGATGGGCTTTCCATAAAAAGAAAGAATGTGGACAAAAGGCACGCGAGCAAAGCGTAGAACCAGAAGGAGTATGAATAAGAACCAAGTCTTGATATTGAAAGAGATATAACCAGCGGAGATAAGAAAGCACCAATACCGTTAATGAAACTCTGTGTGTTTATCCATGGGCCTGAGTTCTGGGGATGTTCCCATACAATGAGCGTCGATGCGCCCACAACCACGAAGCCCAATGATATCCCCTGGATAAAGACAATCCCTACCAGCAGCCAAAAAGATGTGTTTAAAGGAAGCATAATAGTCATCAAACTCAGGAGC
>CAZBCD010000316.1:0-2465 GCA_964490205.1 uncultured Pelolinea sp.
TATTAAAGTTCCTTTATCTTGTCAATTTTGTCATTTGTTTTTCAACACCCTCGGGGTGGGGGATTGAAAAATTGCATAATTTATATATAATGAAGATGCAAGCAAGGAAAATGAAATGCCAATCATAACAATGTCTGAGGAGAATGATCTCTTTAACGAGGAAAAAACCGCACAACTTGTTGCTTTGCTTCTTCATCTAAATTCAAAACCCATGAACATGCTTAAATTAATCAAGCTTGTTTATAACATTGACCGTGAGGCTTTTTTTCGATGGTATCGACCTGTAACTTTCGATAACCTTTGTTCAATGGATCATGGGCAAGTACCTAGTCATACATACGATAATGTAAAGTACAGTAATCGTAAAAATAATACTTTCTGGAATACAATTTTTCAAACAAAGAAGGTTGCTAAGAATAAATATAAGGTTGGATTGATCAATGATTATGATAAAAATTTCATAGATCTATTATCAAGAGCAGAGATCAAGCTGGCTTTCGAGTTGACCGAAAAGTATAAAGATAAGACCGCAATTCAAATGAGAGCCGAACACCACAAATATCCAGAATATAAAGAACCGAAAGGATCTAGCAAAGAAACACCTTATTCAGAACTTTTAGAAAAAAACGGGTTTTCTAAAGCTAAAATAAAAAGAATAGAAAGCGATATAGAGGGTCTTAAATATTTAGCATCCCTTTCATAATCCAATATGTCTTTCAATTGCAAAGCCGGGGACACTATCTGGTTACCAGATTCTCAGGGAGGTCATCGTTGGATACTCCTCACAGGGGAAACAAAAAAATATACCTATGTGGTTTTGATAAACTATACTGACGCAGATTATTGGCACGATCATACAGTAGAATTGTCAAAGCAAGACAATCCGAAATTATTCAGCAAGCCCTCATGTATGAACTATGATGATGCCCAATTCCAACAGTCGTCAATTTTATTTAGAGAATTTCATCAGAGCAGGCAAAAGTTTCTTTCTTGTCCAAAGGCAATTTTGATCAGAATTGTTATTGGGGCATTTTTATCTGATCATACAATGGGAAGAATAATAAATCATCTGAAAATATTTTATTCAAAAGAATATAAAAAATACTACACTCCCCCAATTATTTAATAGAAGTAAATGAGAGAAAATTAGAAGAATAATGGTTGATGCAATCAATCCAAAGGAAATTGTTCCAATTCATACATTCCAGGGCAATACGTGCCCCGATATTTTTGAATACCCGGCCAAAATAATAAATGATCGTGAAATTGTGGAATTGTGATCGAGCGATAGGAAGGGCAAACGTATTCATAAAGATTTTGTTCTGTTGCTTATTTTCGCTCTCTTAAATGAATAAAAGCGGCTGGGAGCCCGTTGCGCGCAATGCCTGAGCATAGCGAATCCGTAGGGCTTGGTCTTGCGGGTAAATGGGCTGGCGTAAAAATCTTAAGGAAAAGAACGTAAAAAGAAACATATTTTATATTTCCTCCCGTTCCTCTAGAATTTCCGTGATTAGGAAATACAAATTAAAGGGTCTAATAATAATAATTTTAGTGAAACCATAAATGTCTAATAAAAAATAAGACAAACATGTACCTGTTTATTCAGAATTTGTTGTTTAGAATAAAACATTACTGCTTTTTTTGTTTTTTATAAATACTAAATTTCTCGACAATTTGAATAAACATGTTTAGTCAACAAACGAAACAATTGAAATTAATTATATAAAAGTGAATGAGGTAAAACATGGAAAACATACCGCCTTTGATGTATCTAATAATAACTATTATTAGTAGCATTGCTGTTCCGATTATTGTTACTTCAATTAGCAATAAAGCAATAATAAAAAAATCAAGAGAAGAAATTAAGTCAATTTTCGAGAAAAAATATAACGAAAATCGATGGAATTTATATATGGAATTCGTATTACTTATTGAAGAAATGCTTCAGTTTTCAGGCACTAAACATTTTCCTTATGTGAAATTTGAACCTGGCCTTTCAACAATTGGAACAAAAATGATGCTTATAAGCTCCGATGAATTCGTAGATCGGTATGGTACATGGCGTGCCCTTTCTTCAGTAAATGGAATATTTGACCTTGGTTCATTGGACTTGTTATTTGATCTTATTAATCAATTAAGAATTGATCTTGGTAATGAAATGAGTAAATTAGACTTGGATAGACTTCTCAAATGCATTGTTCCAAATTATCGAAGATCTTTATAATATCCAAAAATATTCCTTAAAACATATACCAATTAATATTGACGTGACTGGCTCACGTCTTTTTCATTGCTCCTGATCGTTTCTGTATTTCTTTTTAAACACCCTATTCACATTTTTTATCTCAAGCTGGGGTGAGTTTTATGCAATCTTAGCCACTTCCCACTTTGTAAAGTCATCCGGGCTTGCACTGTTTCTCTCACCGACTTGACAAAGTGTTTGCGAAAGTGGCTTTTTCATCCCG
>CAZBCD010000317.1:0-2455 GCA_964490205.1 uncultured Pelolinea sp.
TATACTTTAGATACTATTACAAACTGTCTTGGAGGGTATGACGTATTACAATTAGTTATTCATAAACTCAGGTTTATTCCAAACTGATTGTTGTTCGCTTACTTGTTCACCTGGTTGTTCATTTACCGTGAACAAGTAAGGTCTCAATTCTGCGGGCATCGAACCCTTGACTTGAGCTGGAAACATCTGGCTTTTTTCGGAGAGGTCATTCCAAAGACCAATTTACGCTTATAAATCAAGCATAAAATCGTCTTTCATCAGACCCCCCACTCTCAAAGCCAGGGCGTCGGCTCTCCCCCAACCTAAGTCTATAGTTGGGATCGACCCCGACCAGCTACGCCTCCGCTGCTCCCAAATGCTTGTCCTCAGCT
Organism: uncultured Pelolinea sp.; assembly: GCA_964490205.1. GTDB lineage: Bacteria > Chloroflexota > Anaerolineae > Anaerolineales > Anaerolineaceae > Pelolinea. The sequence continues at coordinate 372 of CAZBCD010000317.1, forward strand.
TCCCGTAGCTTCATCAGATTCTCCTATCGTCGTACCTGCTTCCGCTACTTACGGCATAGCTGGTCGGCCTCTGTGAGGCCGACGCCTTGCGCCCCCGACGTTTTCCAGACCTTTTGTCAGGTGCGCTATGGTGCCTGATACCGTAGTATGTATTCCAATTTTAAAGTTGTATGAATTTTTTTACTTCTAATCAGAAATCTCGCGTACTATAAAATCATCTATCATGGTTTCTGGGTGTAATTTAAGGGCTACTTGACCTTTTGCATATTTCTCATCAAAAAATGATGTTTTCAACTCGTCATTAACAAATACCGAGAATTTATCGTCTTTGATCGTGATTCAAAATTTAGTTGCTCGTTTCCTGGCATGAATTCTGATTGGGGTATTTCCATCCATTCCCCATTTTTCACTATTGCGTTTACGCTTTCATGCTCCACCCATTTATAGGCATACATATTGTCGATATCACTTGCACGTACACCAATAGCATTGAATCCGAAAGAATAAGTACCATATCCAGGGAAATCTGACTTAAATTCAATGGAATAATCCTCCCATGTTGGATCACCGACCATAAGCCATGTATCTTGATCGGTTGACAACATTCCGTTAACGATAATCGGATTTCCAGACACCACTTCCCAGGCATCCGATAATCCTTCATCGAAGGTATCTTCAAATGGTAGGTCTTGTTTTGGCTGTGTAACAGGTTCAGGAGAAGGTGATTCAGTTGGCACAACTGCTTTCTCAGTAGGATCAGCAGCAGGCTGAATCTCATCGGCAGGAACTGCTTCGGCTTCAGCACTAATTATTTCTTCTTGGGCAGTTCCAGGTTCCTCTACAGATGGTGCAGGTTGAGTGGGTGGAGTACCAAAGAAATGATCGTAAATCATATAACCGCTGAAAATAATCGCTGCAATTGATATTACTCTCCAGATTGTTTTCAATGTACGAAACCTATCTTTTTCAGGTTGGTTAGTTTTATCCATTTGTTTTCCATCCTTCTTTTCAACAATCGACTCTTTCGGTTTCTCAAAAGGGGATTTTATGTCATCTTTTTTCTCAATCTTTTCGAATACAGCCTCTTTTGGTTTTTCTTCTTCTTTGACCACTTCTTTATCTTTTTCTTTCTCTGGTTTTTCTACGGGAAGTTTTTCTTTATCTTGAGGTTTGGGTTCAGGTTTCACTTCAACTTTAGACTCTTTTTCGGCTGTCTTGATCTTATCCGATTGATCCCGGATCTCCTTGAGAGCATTACAAAACGTGTTTATTTCAATATCAGTTTTCCGCCGGGAGAGTTGATCAATTCCAAACTTTACGCGAACTGTCGCCATGTGAGTTTTCACAGTAGATTCAGACATATGCAACTTTGTACTGATTTCTTTATATGTGAGGTCTTCAAAACATACTAATTCAAAAATCTCTCTTTCTGTGGGACTTAATGACTCAATTTTTCGCCTTACCTCGTCACTTGTCATCTAATCCCTCTCCTTTCCTCCTAATTCCTATGGATAAACCTAGGTCTACGCCCTTTTCTATATTCCGCAGTAATAATCAACCTAAGTGTGTACCCAAGTATGTACCTCAGACGATATGCAGGATTATTAAACAGTGGGACACTCGAGGTGAAATAATCACTGCAAGTGTGCTGACTAGGCACAAGCATAACTAACTTGATTATAGATTAAAAAGCAAGTTTCTATGAATAGGAGACAGTATGGATGATCATCAAAAATATCAGGGCTTGAATTTTGAGCGAGCAAAGCCACAACTATCATCTGCGCTTGTTTCAATCATTGCGGCTAGCCTGGTTTTTACCGCAGTTTGGCTGGTGCTGCCAAGACAGGCTACATTTTTACTCACTCTAATCGCAATTGCCTTATTAACCTGGATGGCTTCTTTCGGATGGGAAGATGCATTGGAAGCACTCATTCGTTTCTTGGAGCGCCAGAGAAAATCTAACAGGAGATAACCATGTATCAAGTAAATACTCAAGATTATTTAGAAAACGCAGGAGAATCGAAACTGGGTCCTCAAACCAAACAACTCCTCACGCTGGGTGAAGAAAATCATTGGCCCATTCA
>CAZBCD010000318.1:0-2441 GCA_964490205.1 uncultured Pelolinea sp.
AAAGAGTTGATTTTCCTGATTATGCAGAAAAAGCTGGCAGAGCAATAATCAATGGGCAAGCCGACCGTGGAATTGTGATCTGCGGTTCAGGGGTTGGCGTCTGTATCACAGCGAATAAAATGAAGGGAATATACGCTGGATTGATCAGTGATATATATTCTGCTCATCAGGGGGTAGAGCACGATGCGATGAATATGATGTGTTTAGCAGGGCAGGTGATTGGACCGGTCTTGGCTCAAGAACTCGTTGCCAGTTTTCTAAACGCGAAACCGTGGGATGTGGATAGATATAAAAGAAGAATAGATAAAATAAAACAAATAGAGGAAGAATTCTATAAATGAATAAGAGCAAAAAACTTCATCAATTAAAACAATCAATCTGGTTTGATAATATTGACCGAAATCTGATAAAAAATGGGTGGTTAGGAGATCAAATTGAAAAAGAAGTTATTTTTGGTCTAACTTCTAACCCGTCTATATTTAAAAAGGCAATAACCACTGGAAACGGTTATTCCATGGATATTCAATCAATGAGTTGGGCAGGATTAGATACCAAATTGATATATGAGCATCTAGTTATAGAAGATATTCGGGGTGTTTCAGATCTTTTATACCCAACATATGAAGCAACGAAGCAAGTTGATGGTTATATAAGTTTAGAAGTGGATCCAACTTATGCCAATAATTCTAAGCTTACTGTAGAAGAAGCAAAAAGATTATGGAAGTTAGTTGATAGAAAAAACCTGATGATAAAAGTTCCTGCACCTCATGCGGGGATTCCTGCTATTAAAGAATTGACAGCTTCCGGGATCAATGTAAATGTTACACTGATTTTTTCTGTTAATAGATATTTAGAAGTTGTAGATGCGTACTTCTCCGGGTTAGAGGAAAGGATTAAAAACAACTTACCAATTGACCAAATTCATTCAGTTGCATCATTTTTTGTATCACGTTTGGATGTGAAAATTGAATCGAAGTTGGCGGAAATTATTCGATCTGGGAAAGTGAAAGAAAATGAGATCCAACAGTATCTTGGAAAACCAGCTATTCTGAATGCCCTTTATGCTTATCAAGAATTCGATACTTTAAAAAACACAGAACGTTTTAGGAAAATCGCCGAGAAAGGCGGAAATATTCAGCGCCCTCTTTGGGCATCAACTGGTACGAAAAACACAAAATATTCAGATGTGCTATATATTGAAGGATTACTCTTACCTTATACAGTAAATACGGTACCACCAAAAACTCTGATTGCCTTTTTAGATCATGGTAGATGTGATGTGGTTGACCATTCAACAGGAAAAAACGAATTTGAAATCGTAGAAAAAATACTTGAGAATTTTGGTGTCAACTTTGAAGAAGTGTGGATTGAGCTGGAAGAAGAAGGAGTTACTGCATTCATTTCTGCCCAGGAAGATCTCCTTGAAGCGATTAATAACCAACGCGATTATTACCGAAAATCTTTAGGCGGCTTAGGGACTCAAATAGAAGAACGAATGGCAACCCTGAAAACCAGGGATTTTTCTGTTAAATATTTCACTCCAGATGCGGCGCTTTGGACAACTGAACCATCTGAAGTAGATGAAGTTCTGCACCGATTGGGATGGATTGATGCACCTGTCTCAAGTAAAGCAATTATTGATGAAGCAGGCGCTCTGCTGAAGGAACTTAGAAAAGATGGGTTTACTCATGCGCTGGTGCTTGGGATGGGTGGGTCGTCTTTAGCCCCAGAAATTTTCAGCAAAGTATTCAAAGATGGGAAAACATCCGAAGAAGGAGGATTAAATCTCTCGATTTTAGATTCCACAGATCCAATCCAAATTGATGACAAGATACATGAAATACCAATTGAAAAAACACTTTTTATAATTAGCAGCAAATCTGGAACAACTGCTGAAGTTAAAGCACTTCTTGCCTATTTCTGGAAATTAGTGGAAGAGAAGGATGAACATTCACCAGGAAAGCATTTTATTGTGATTACAGATCCTGGGACACCACTGGAGAAATTGGGCTTGGAAAAGAATTTTAGAAAAGTCTTCAGCGCTGCTCCGAATGTTGGCGGCCGATATTCTGCGTTGATTGCTTTTGGAATCGTCCCGGCAGTGTTGGCTGGAATAGACGGGCATCGGCTCCTCATGGCTGCTGATCATATGCGAATTAAATGCAGTAAATTATCACCTATAGAGAAAAACCCCGGATTTGCTTTAGGATCAGTTATTGCTGAAGCATATATCAATAGTCGTGATAAAGTTACGATTCTCACTGATCCTATCTACAGTGCTTTTGGCTCATGGTTGGAACAACTTATTGCGGAAAGTAGTGGAAAATCTGGTAAAGGAATACTCCCGATTGACCGTGAACCTATAGTTCCTGCGGCAAATTACTCAATCGACCGGATATTTTATTATTTACGCAGCAGTGGAAAACTGGATGGGCTGGTTA
>CAZBCD010000319.1:0-2439 GCA_964490205.1 uncultured Pelolinea sp.
CACTCTGGAAGGTAAAAATGTTGGAAAAATATATCAGACGTGGAATTTCGGAAACCATGAAATCTACTACATCCATTTCGCCGCTGTTTTGTGGAATTTTGGTTATCAGAGCAGGTGTCGGTTTTACGGTAATCGTTGGGGTTGGCGTGTTGGTAGGCGATGGTGTGTCTGTTAGACGTACAGATTCATTAGCAGTAATAGTTTTTTGTAATAATGTTACTTGAGTAGACAAATCGTTTTTCTCAGATTGAAGTTCTTTTATGTTTGGTATGGCAAAGTTTATTTGCCAAATGACAATTATTATTAAAATCACAACATATAATCCATAGGCAACACAAAACCATCTTTTTTTCCTCTGGTTTAACCAAGAAACAAACCTTTTTGTTTGTTTACTTATTGATATCCCCAACTTGGTATCCAAAAACCATTCTCTGAAACGGTCTTGAATTCCACCTAAAAATGTATCTGATATAAATCTAAAGATAAAACTTATTATTACCCACGCAATTGGTAAACCAGGAATCACAAATAAACTCGAATGGTTTAGAAGCCAATCAATAAGAGTGGAATGATTTTTCATGTTCTTTTCTATTATAGCCTAGCCAATACTTGACATAAGGGGAATACTTGAAAATTATTATGTATGGAAAATTCGAGTCGCCTTTCTTGATTTTGGGTGCAAATTGGGTGCAATTGGAATGAAACAGGGTGGAAATAATGGACACAATGGACAGTTTTCGCATAGCCTTGTGTACTGTGTGGACACAATGGACGCTGTACCACGCTGTGGACATAAAGAGCAACTGACTCTTAATCAGCGAATTTGAATTATATCTTTATCACAAAAGTTATTTCCTTGCTATAATTAGATTCTAAGGAAAATATTTCTAATGAACAAGACTAATTACCTCCGACAACCACGAAAAAAAATCATGCTTGCTTGCATGCTAGCAGTTGGACTGATTATCATACAGTGCCGCTTTATGGGAACAACCGATCCAACTACCTCCCAGCCGCCTGCTTCAACAAATGACGAAGTCACGCGTTCACCTGAAATATCTACCTGGATTCTATCCATTGGCGGCGCGGGCCGTGATTACGCACCCTCGTTCACACAGACAAATGACGGTTTCGTCGTTGTGGGGATGAGCAGTTCGTATGGATTGGGAGACGGCGGCGGAAACCAGGGCGGTTCGCATGACCTTTTAGCGCTTAAAGTGAACCGATTCGGGAAGATCGTGTGGAGCCGCACGATCGGCGGACCGGCGGATGAGCGCGGAAGTTTCTCGGTTACCCATACACAGGATGGCGGCTTTCTGCTCACCGGTACCAGTGCTTCCTTTGGTGTCGGAAGGACGGATATCTTCATTGTCAAATTGAACGCGCAGGGCGACCTGGAATGGAGTGTGGCTATCGGTGGGGCTGGCAGCGAATCCGGTATGACCACGCTGGAAACGAACGATGGCTATATGGTGCTTGGCAGCACGGATTCCTTTGGCGCGGGTAAAAAGGACCTGCTGGCTGTAAAATTGACCTCAACCAGGGAAATCTCCTGGGCGAAAACCTACGGAGGTGTCGAAGATGATATTGGCAGCGGGGCAGCATTTGTGAATGGCGGCTACTTGATCGGGGGAACGATGTGGTCCTACGGTGCAGGGGAAGCCGACGCCGGCTTGATATTGATAGATGGTGCAGGCAATTTCAAAAAGGGCTGGACGATCGGCGGAGCGCTGGGTGAAGGCATCAACTGGGATGGGGTGCGGGTGACCAGCGACGGGGGTTTCATATTCGGAGATAAGACTGCTTCTTTCGGGGCAAAAGGCGACGGCGCCTTTTTTGGTGTTAAACTGCGGCCTAATGGAGCGATGGAATGGAGCACTATGATAGACGGACCCGGCGAGGATGTCGGCTGGACGATGAACGAGACAGAAGACGGATTCATTGCTGGTGGAAAGATCAATCTGCCACCCAATGGTGGGAATGTAATGTTTGCAAAATTCGACCAGCAGGGAAACCACCTGTGGGCGCGCAGTTTCGGTAGTGAAGGGCTGGATGAGATCGAGGAAATCAAGCAAGTTGTGGACGGCTACATGATGGTGGGCGTAACCAGAATTATTGATCCTGCTGGCGATTTCCTGATAGCAAAAGTCAATTCGGATGGGTTCATGGGTGGTGATTCTGATCCGATAGTATCTCTTGATCCTCACTCAGTTATCTCGATCACACCGGAGGTGAGTCCCTTTTCACCCAATGTTTCTGATGTCTCGACTGATATCTCAGTAATGGATGCTTCTCCAACAGTAACAACCCCAGATCTTCAGGTGCACACCATATCTGGAATTCAATAGGCACATTTATAGAGGATAGAGTGAACCGAGGATGATTCTTAATCAGCATACTATAAAGAATAAGTCAAGCGCTCCCTGAACAATGTAAACT
>CAZBCD010000320.1:0-2402 GCA_964490205.1 uncultured Pelolinea sp.
AGATAGCCCATATAGCGATCCAGAAGAAGGACAAACCTGCCAGGAATGTCACATGCCTACTGTTGATTATGAGTATTTTGTATATCCAGATAAAGGCGGTGTTAAACGAGATCCGGAAAATATCCTTAACCATAACATGACCGCCTTTATGGAAGAGGAGTTGATGCAGAATGCTGTTAGTCTAACCGCTTCAAGCGATATTTATGGGGATAAGCTTTCTCTGAATGTAGAAGTAATCAATGATAAAACCGGCCATGCTGTTCCAACTGATCACCCCTTACGTCAAGTCATTTTATTAGTGAATGCTGAAGACGAAGATGGAAAACCACTTGATCTATTAAATGGTGAGACTATTCCTTTTTACGGGGGTGAAGGGAATCCAGATCAAGGATACTTTGCTGGGTTACCAGGAAAAGTTTATATGAAGGTGCTTCAAGAACTATGGACTGAAATTTATCCTTCAGGTGCTTATTGGAACCCTACTCGTATATTAAGTGACAATCGGTTGATGCCTTTTGAAAAAGATATAAATTAATTTGTTTTTATATTGGATCCAGGAAAAAAAGTTGAGGTGCAAATCCAGCTTCTTTTTCGAAGGGCAACAAAAGAATTGATGGACCAAAAAGGGTGGGAAGTTCCAGATATATTAATGGAAGAGATCGTAATTAGCTTAAACGAATAGCCGATGATCATTCCACCATTAGGAGCAATTCTTGGATATGGCTTTTTTATCCTTTTAATTCTAAATTTCTTAATCTGCGTGTTTTCAATCCTATCTAAAAAACATTCAAATGTTCACATTGTTCAATCAATCAATATTGGTATTTTCTTTCTCTTTTTAGGAAGCATCATTCACTTAAGTTTGCTAATTGCTAATAATGCGTTTGAATATAAATTAGTATATGAAACAGCCAATCTGGCAATGCCGCTGCATCAAAAACTATCAGGATTATGGGCAAATCAAAATTCATCACTTAATTTCTGGTGCTTTCTTCTTACCGGGGCAAACCTGATTAATCACAGAATATCTTCAAAGATCTATCCCCAAAAAGACATTCTTATCTCTAATGCAATATTTATCTTCCTCATAATAATATTTCTATTTCCAGTTGAATTCATTATGAATCCGTTTGAAAAATTTTGGCTAATTGAAAGTGGCACAGTTCAGTTTTCTGTGTGGGTTCCTAATAATGCACAATTACTATCACCTGAAAACGGTATTGGGTTAAATCCAAGCTTACGCCATACCGCAATGCTAATTCATCCACCTTTTCTTTATGTAGGATTGATAGGATTTTTCATTCCGTATGTTCTTTCACTGGTTGACATAATGAATAAAACCCCTAATGGAAAGTGGAAAACCAACACTTTCAACATCTCATTATTTTCATGGATTTCTCTAACTATAGGTATGGTATTGGGAAGTTGGTGGGCATATTCAATTTCAGGATGGGGGGGATATTGGGGATGGGATGCCGTCGAGATTGCTGGACTAATCCCCTGGCTTCTGTCAATAGGATTTGTTCATTCATTAACTCCAAAGGGGAAAAGCGTACAAATTTCTGCCTGGCCTTACGTATTCATTTCCCTGGTTTTCATCTCAATATTGATGGGTATATTTATTACGCGATCAGGAATCATTGAATCGGTGCACGCATATGCAAGTGGTCCGGTTGGACCGGTATTATCTATCCTTTTGATAACTTTCTTATTTTTATCAACAACCCTGGTAGTATTGCGGCGAAAACAATTCAAACCATCCAGTCAGAATTTCTGGGTATTGATCAGCCATTATTTTTTGATTATCCTTTCACTGCTTTACTTCCTGGGACAGACATACCCAATCACTTCAATGATCGTGACTGGAAACCGAAGCCTTATCTCAGCTAATCAATTTGAAGTTTTTTCAATCCCCTTCATTTTGCTGATTCTGATTGCAATGTATGCTTTTTTCTTCCGAATGCGAACGAAGAACGTTTCAATTATCGAAATAATTAAATTTGGTTCTTCTGTGATTATCACATTGATTGATTGCTATTTTCTCTATCGTGAAATACCATTCCGACCCATTTCTGCCTTATTGGTTTCTCTTATTTTGTTCCTACTTGTAAGATTCTCTATTGAGATTGCATTGGAAATATTTAATATTTTAAAAAGAACAAAAAACCTTCATAAAAACCAAACCCCACATCTTGTGAAACTCGGAAGCTTGATAGTACATGCTGGTTTTATTATATTGTTACTAGGTGTAATGGGAGTGGAAAATGGTTCTGAGAGATTCTCGGCTTCACTCGCTGTTGGTGATGTAAAACATTTTGGAGATCAAACAATCATGAATATTTCCTCGCAGCAATATTACGATTCAGAACCACGTCTAACCAATGAAAATGTTTTTCATTTAT
>CAZBCD010000321.1:0-2402 GCA_964490205.1 uncultured Pelolinea sp.
GATTGGTAGGTTTCCTGTGGTCAAGTACGAGCTTCTTTTCAATCCTAACGCGCAATATCAACCGAGCAAACCCAAATTCAACAAAAAGGGGATTCTTTGAAGATCGGGCGGTTGCCCTCGGTATGATCGGTTTATTGGCATTGCTTTTAGGTTTATCACTGCTTTCCAATACTATCACTGGGTTACTGCTAGAAATTGATATCTTTGCTATACAGGGAACACCAATTCATGAGACGATCATTTGGCGCTATTTCATCAAATTAGTCCCATTCTTTATCACTCTATTGCTCTTAATCGCGCTATATCGATACATTCCAAAAGAAAAAGTAGGATGGCAGGGAGTTTTAATCGCTGCGCCATTAGCCGCGTTCCTATGGCAGGGAGTTACAAAGATATTCACATGGTTGATTCAGGGCGGTCTGGTTCAGTATGAATTAATTTATGGATCCCTGGGAACGCTGGCATCCCTTTTATTCTGGTTATACCTGATAAGTTTGATAACCATCTTTGGAGCGCATCTCAGCGCAGTTATTGACTTAAAAATCTCAAATCAATAAATTTGATTTTCCCATAATAAATTCAAACTATCTTCTAACCTTTTTCGTAAAGATGGCTTATATTCTGTAGTTATATCATCCTCATTTTCAAAAATAGCGTAAGGAATATTTCTGTTACGAATTGAAATAAACGAATTATCTTTTTCAGCTAATTCAAGAAAATCACATTCGGAATACATTTTCTCAAGTTTCCTATCTGGAAGGCCGTGTTCTAATATACTGTCCGGCTTATCTGGATTAAATCGCTTACGATTCTTCCGTAAAGATTCACTCCAGGATACATTTACGTACAAGATCGACAGCTTCATAAGTATTTCATTGCTGAGGACGGGGAACGCTCGATTATACCCACCGTGATCCTTGCCCCTTGAGAGCTCAAGAATTACCGAATATTCATCAGATTCCTCTTCATCCCGAATAAATTTTCCATATTCAAGATTGATTAGATGAATTAGTAAGTCCCATTGGTGGATGAATTTGAAATATCCTTCTTCGTCCGTAAAAAGTCGCTCCTGGTTCATTTGTGATAGGAGATGATCCTCTTCAAACCAGCGCCACAAAAAGGGGAAATCGTCAATCACTTTCATTCTTCCTAGATGAAAATCCTTTTTTCTATCTGCCGGGTCCATATCAGAAAGGAATTTAATGATTTCGCTTTTGCCTGCAGCTGGCCGAGCAGTTAGTAATAGGATAGGAAAAATACTCAATTCTTTGGTTACTTCATTATCCATAATAACCTCTTTCAATCTTCAAATACTTCCCAATATCCTTTATCCAATTCATCATTTGAAAGATGCGCATATCTTTGAGTAACCGCTATGTTTTTATGTCGGGCTAAATTTTGTGCAAGTTTAAGGTTTCCGGTTACCGCAAGAACACGAGTAACAAAATAATGCCTGAAAGAGTGGGGGGTTATTGTGCCTATCGCATCTTCTCCTAATATTTCACGCACACGTTCTGTAACGATATTCCTACCAGTTGTGGTAGAAATTGGTTTTACTTTTTTACCTGCGCCTTTATCATGCCTGGCAAAAAGGGGTAAAGATCCCAGCTGCCTGCCAGAATGCCCGTCTATCGTGCTTCTTTCCCGTAAATACGCCCTTAAAGCTCGTTGTGATCTTTTAGAAAATCTTACCACCGTCTGGCGGTTGCCCTTTCCGATAACCAATGCTTTTCCCTCATTCCAGTCAATATCTCCTCTACGAAGCGAACATGCTTCATGCACCCGTAAACCAGTATCAGCAAGTGTCAGAAGGAATGCTTTATCGCGCATTGCGCGTAGTTTATTTCTATCTTCATTTAGTCCAGAAATTTGGTTGTTTTCTAAGATTTCAAGAATCTTGGCGATATCATCAGCGGGGAATTGGGGTAATCGTTTTCCTGGTTTTCTTGTTCGCTGCTTTATGAGAAGGTTTACTTTTGATAAATTGATTGTTGATAGATCCTCTGCGATTAAATATTCAAGATATCCTTTAACGGCAGTTATATACAACTGTTCGGAAGCAGCCGAATATCCTTTTAGATCGTATGCAAACCATGAAATGATTTCTTCACGGATATTTTCAACTCCTTCAACATCCGGATCGATATCATGGCTTTCTAACGTCATCCACAAGAATTTTATGCCATTAGAATACGCCAAGTGCGTATTTTCACTGCGTGAATATTTTACAGATTCTAAATAATCCTGGAACGATTCTGCGATAGTTATCATACTTTATTGGTTATTATAATACTACTTATCGTAAGCATGATTATTTTATCAAGCCTTCCCTATTATATAAAGGGATAAATAATAGCTGGATTCAAGTCTCAAGTGCAACCGTGATTATTTAAGAATACCAC
>CAZBCD010000322.1:0-2377 GCA_964490205.1 uncultured Pelolinea sp.
TATCCTGCGGCATTAGAAAACCTCTTTAATTAGAACATATTATCTATATTGCTGAAGCAGCTTTAAATTATAACATTCATGATTCCTTTGATCATTCCCAAGAAAAACCCCCCATGATGATTAATGGGGGATTTATTTATTCGATTAATATTCTTTAAGTGTTATTTTACGTGATATTTATCCTTATCTTCATCTTCCCGCAGCCCTTCCCAGGGGTAATATTCTGTACCTTTTGATGCTTCCCTTACCTTAGGATCTATGGAATATAACCCGCCTTTTCCTGGTGGGAGGAGTTCAGCTATGTGTTTCATGATCTTGTGGCCGATTTCATCCAATTGCCTGCGGCGTTCATATCTGCTGCCTGAAGTGGAAAAAGGCCCGAATGGTTTTCCTATCCTGACTTTGACTATCGGGCGTTTGAATTTCCTTAAAGATGGGAATAAGTTTGGAAATCCCACTAACCCGATTGGGAGAATAGGCGCGCCGGAGCGTGCGGTGAGCAGTGCAGCACCTGGCCGGGCAGGTCTTAGAATTTGTGACCATGCACCGCCTTCTGGAAATATCCCGACAACCCCGCCATTGTCCAGAATTCTTTGCGCTTCCTTTAACGCGTAGGTTGAACCAGTTCCCCGGTAAGCAGGGAGGTATCCCCATATCCTTGGGATGAATCGAACAATCCTGGGTGCGTGCGGAGTAACCGCGCCCCCGACAAAATCCATTGGCCATGGAGCCACACTGATGAAAGCGGGAGGATCAAGGAAACTGAAGTGATTGCCAACCATGATCAAGGGGCCAGACTTGGGAAAATTCTCTTCTCCTTCCACTTGAAAATGTGAAAGCATGTGGAATAAGCCGCGCGCCATTCCTGAAAGAACTTTTCGCAGTCGGCGGTTTGGTTTATAGGTTGGATCCTGCGATGACATGTTGTTTATATACTTTCAATTATTTGTTAACTGCAGAAGCTTTTTTTGCAGCTTTGCGCCCTTCCTCTTCATTTACAAATAATAATGGCATAAGGCCAACGAGGAGGAAGAAGATGATTGTGATCATGGCAATTCGGTGCCCGATCTGTTCGGAAATAACTAACGCGTTCGCATCTCCCACTCCAGCAACACCTGATTTAACTAAAGAATTCATAACCCAGGCCGAGATGCCGGTCGCAGATGCGCCCATAACTAGAGGCCCGATGATGGATGAAGTGCGTCCGGTAAGTGAAAAGAACCCATAGAATTCCGCGCTTTTTCCTTCCGGAGCGAAAACACTCACCATCGTTCTGCTCAGCATTTGTACCCCCGCCATTGCGTAGCCAGCCAGAGCACCGACAATATAAAATGCTGTAGTTGTCTGGATGAACATCATCCCAAAAACTGCGGCAATCATTAAGATGAGAGATTCCACGAGACTTTTCTTGATGCCAGTCTTTTCGCTTGTGCGACCGTAAATATAGGCTCCAATCACATTGGTGAATTGGACTATGATGACGAAAATGATCATGCTTTCACTGGTCATTCCGAAGAGAACAAGTCCGATTATTGAGGCAAAATCCAGAGCGGCGATGATGCCATCATTGTAGATCAGGAGTGCGACCATGAATTTAATGAACTCTTTGAAATTCTTTACTGAGCGGAGAGTTGTTTTAACACGGTCAAATGCAATTTGGAAATAACTTTTCCCGCCTTTTTCCTGCGGGTTGGATTCTTCTTTGATCCAAAGGAAAGCGGGAAGAGCGAATATAATGAAGTAAACCGCAGTAAACACAAGTGAAAAACGGACGATCAAGGTATTCCCTGGATTCAACGTTATCATAGCTAAAACAATAATCAAACAAATAATCCCACCCGCAGAGCCAACAGCCCATCCATTACCGGAGACCTTTGCGATTTCGTCTTCATCCGCAATATCAGTGAGTAGCCCATTATAAAAGGTTTGGCCACCGCGGTACCCGATTTCCGCGATGATGAACAATATCATACCAAGAAAGACATTTCCTTTCTCAACAAAAAACAGCAATCCAGTAAACACTGTAGAAATAACTGTCATAATGAACAGGAACATTTTCTTCCGCCCAGAATAGTCGGCCATAGCACCCAAAATTGGCGAAATAATTGCTACGACTAACCCCGCAATAAACAGTGATACACCCCATAATAGGGACCCTTTTGCACCGCCAACTACACCATCTTTAAAATAAGCAGCGTACACTGCCAGTAAAACAACCGCAGCGTACGCGGAATTACCAAAATCATATAAATACCAGGCCCATTGGGCTCGTTTTTTCTGCTTCCTATCCACGTTTTTTGCCATTATTAATTCCTTTTTTAAGCTTGGATTCAAGTATCAAGTGCAACAGTGATTATTTAAGAATACCACAGGCGGG
>CAZBCD010000323.1:0-2310 GCA_964490205.1 uncultured Pelolinea sp.
ATCCCGCGCATAAACTAATCAGTATTGAGTACACTTTATTCGTCATCAATTTTTTCCCACTGCCGATCACCGTGGATAAAAGTAAATTCCAAACAAAATCCGCGCTGATGTGCCCGAAATAGAAACCCACAACGATCAACCACCCAACGGTTTTCGCTTCTAACAAATAAACTGCGGCAACGGTCATCCACCACGCATACCAGAATGGATTGCTTAAAGATGTTACAACACCCAGGGTGAAGAGCCGCCCATATGATAATTTCTCTTTTGTGCCGTCTTCTTCGGGAAGTATCATTTTTCCTTTAGCTGCACCGATCAACATACTTCCGCCCATATATAAAAGCAGTAATCCACCTAAGAGAGCAATCGTAATTTGTACATTTGGCGAACCCAGAATACTGGATAAGCCACGTGTAATGAGCACTACTATCACCAATTCTGTCATAGCGTGACCGATTGACACTAATAAGCCGGTCACCCAACCCAAGCGCGGTGATTGGCTGATGATCGCCGTTGTGACTGGTCCGGGTGTCAATACCGCTCCAACAGCCATGCTGAATGAGAAAAGGAAAACTGCGATAAATGAATCTGTCGGCATCATAATCGCGCTAATTTTAACACAGGGCAATTTATGATGTTTAAAATAAATAATGGGCGAGGAAATTCCCCACCCATTTTATCCATCATCCAGAAAATCTATTTTTCCTGCGGGTCTGTCCAATAACTAACTTTGTTCACAACAATGGCCAGGTTCTCTGTTTTGTCACGGTTGACATACAATCCAAAGAATCCTTCCGCGTAAGTATTATCATCATCAATGATCTCATCAACCTTTTCACCGTTCACATACAATATGAAGCGGTTGTCCAATGCCATCACGCCAATGTGGTTGCTCTGATTCGCGCCCTCGTTGATCCATTCACTGATAGTGTAAAATTTCAACCACAGCATCACCCCGCTCTCGTCAGTGAGCCCATCCCACATGCGCAGGGAGTAACGCCCATCACAGGTTATGCCAAATAAATAACCCCTGTTGTATCCCGTATCTTTCGGCACTCGGAAAATAAATCCGTACCCGTCAGTTTCCCTGCATGCACCCATTTTCACATCTGCTTCAATGTATGCATTTCCCAACACGGGTGTGGAAGCGATCCGCCAGCCGTTGGTCTCTGAAAGTGCCGTTAATTTCAACGTTCCATTTTCAAAAGCCGCGGAGGTAAATTCGTCGACCCCCGTTGGCCAATATTCCGCAGTTTCCATCTCGTCAATCCAATCCGTTTCACCAAGGTAGATCGCGGGATCATCAGATTCAATAGTTGGTTCAGGTTCTTCTTCCGGTACATCGGTTTCTTCTGGTGTTTGATCTGCTTCGGGGGTTTCTTCAGGTTCTTCGACCTCTTCTGTTTCTTCTTCTGCAGGCGCCGTTTCTTCCACAGGTTCTTCTTCCACAAGCTCTTTCACAACTGGTTCTTCAGCAGGCTGCTCATCAAGCATTTCAGCTACTCGCGTTTCAAGGTATTCATCCTTCGCCTGCTGGAATTGGGGAATCAGGCTGCACCCCGCCAGAAAAGCGGCTAGCACGATTATTGCTACAATAATATTCTTTTTCATGATTTCTTCTCCTCTATCTTAATAAACTAACTTTTATATCCTATCTGGCGTAGAAAATCTTTCCGCCAGGCAATATCATCAGGTCCTTCTATTCCTTTCGGGATGGACCCATCTGCAACACCCAAAACTGCACTTCCCTCTTCCAATTGAGCTAGAATGACCTTAGTTGGGTTAGCTGTAGCACAGTCAATTCGGCATACTTCCGGAACGTTTTTAACAACATTGAGAATATTAATTGGGAAGTATCCCTCTCCTAAAAAAATAAAGAAACTATGCCCCGCTGAAACGGCCATTGCGTTTTTCTTTGCAAGTTCAATCATCGCATCATCAGTACCCGACCATCGTACCAGACATTTTCCAGACGCTTCACAAAACGCAATTCCGAATTTTATTCCCGGCACTGTTGAGACGAGCGCTTCATGGATATCTTCCACAGTTTTTATAAAATGCGATTGACCAAAAATGAAGTTGATCGTTTCTGGTTTTTCTATCTGCACAACTGAAAGATCCATGTGTACTCCTTACGCGCTAACTCTAAAAATATATTTTAAACACATCATCATCTCTGTAAATAGTGCAAGAATAGTACCAAAATATCTTCATCCATCGTCTTTATAGAATTGTATCCATTACAGACCCAATTCCCGCATTAATTTGCGGCGGTTGACACATGGAGAAACTACTTATCAGGGCATTGAC
>CAZBCD010000324.1:0-329 GCA_964490205.1 uncultured Pelolinea sp.
CGCAGCTTACCTCTCTAACGCTTTCAAAGTTGCACTTACTAGTTGAATTCAAGTATCAAGGAGAAAGAAATGAAAAGAATAAAAATCATATTAATCATAATAATCGCTGCTGCAATGGTAAGCGCGTGTGGTGCAAGCAGTGAACCGATTTTATCGGTTACCGGATTAACGGATAAAACATACGCAAAGAAAGAATTGATGGAATTTTCTCGGGTTGAATCTGCCTATATGAATAAAGATGGGGAAATTATCGAATATCTCGGTGTTCCAATGATTTCTATTATTGAGAACTGCGAAGTTGAGACATACTCTAGTGTAACGATGGTGGC
>CAZBCD010000324.1:339-2306 GCA_964490205.1 uncultured Pelolinea sp.
ATGGGTATTCAGCCGAAATAACTT
Source organism: uncultured Pelolinea sp. (assembly GCA_964490205.1). Lineage (GTDB taxonomy): Bacteria > Chloroflexota > Anaerolineae > Anaerolineales > Anaerolineaceae > Pelolinea. Next base: position 364 of record CAZBCD010000324.1, read on the forward strand.
TTGAAGAATTAGATGCATGCGTTAAATGCATAATTGCTTTTCAGGAGAATAACGGATTGTTAGCTGTAATGCCGGATTATTCATCTAAACTACAGGTCAGGGATTTAATTGAATTGCAAATTCATTAATTTATTTCAAAGGAGTACCGGAGTGAAATCACTGCTTCTTCTTGCCTCTAGCCTGGCTTCACCCGATAAGCTTCCATGACATTGGGAAGGGATTCCGTGATTGTAAGAACCTTGCTGAGTTGATTTATATCGCCTACATCGAGCATTATCTCGATGGTAGCCAAGTTATTTGAAAAACTGATTTTAATATCACGCATATTAATACCTTCGTTGCTCAAGATAGTAGAAATATCGCCCAATAAGCCTTGACGATCATAAGCTTTTATTTGTATCATCACCGGGAAAGTTCTCTTCGCTTCTCCCCAGCTTACTTTAACGATGCGCTCTTTGTCTTTCATCCTTAGAATATTTGGACAATCTTTCCGATGGATAGTTGCACCTCGTCCCCTCGTGATATAACCTACAATATCATCGCCAGGAACTGGATTGCAGCATTTAGCATAATTTGTTAGTATTCCTTTTAGACCTAAAACTTTTACGGTGTCGCTATCCTTTCGGTCCAGGGATGGCGCTTGAATGGGTAGTAATGGGTCATCTTCTTGTTCCTCAAATTCTTGGAGATGATTTATGATTCGCCGGATGGAGAGGTCACCGCATCCAATTGTCACAAACATATCCTCAGGAGATTTACACCCAAAAGCTATTGCAAGGCCCGTAATGTCAATATCTATGATGCCAAGCTTGTGAAATTCCTTTTCTAACAAAGTTTTACCTTGCGATAAGTTATGTTCGCGGGCTTGCTTCTTAAACCATTGACGAATCTTTGCCCGAGCACGCTGAGAATTCGCCAAGCCCAGATGAGGATTTAACCAGTCACGCGAAGGTCCACCTCGTTTTGCTGTCAATATTTCCACCTGGTCACCTGTTTTCAATTGGTAATCCAATGAAACAAGCTTCCCATTCACCTTAGCACCGCGGCAGCGATTACCTACTTCGGTATGGACCATATAGGCAAAATCGATTGGAGTAGATCCAAGGGATAGGTCGATAATATCTCCTCTTGGCGTGAAAGCATATACGCGATCCTCAAATACGTCACTCTTTACAACATCAACAAATTCTTGGGCATCCTGAACGTCCTTCCGCCATTCCATAAGTCTGCGCAGCCAATTGATTCTTTGCTGATAATGATCATCTTTGCTGCCTATTTCTTTATAAAGCCAATGGGCCGCGATACCATATTCTGCATCTTGGTGCATTTTAGGTGTTCGGATCTGTGTTTCTAGCGGTTTCCCGTCTGAATAAATGACAGCAGTATGCAAGGATTTATAAAAATTATCTTTTGGAGCTGCAATATAATCATCAAATTCGTTAGGTATGGGTCGCCAGTGATTGTGAATGATTCCAAGGGCAGCATAACATGATGGAATATCTGGAACTAGCAGTCGTACACCTCGCAGATCGCGTACCATCTCAAAAGGTGTTTCTTTACGAATCATTTTGGTATAGATCGAATAGATATGCTTTGGCCTCCCACTTATCTGCGCCTTGATTCCGCCCTCTTCCAGTATATTTCTTAGATCTTTAATGATCTTTTTTACCTCAGATTCTCTATTTGATCTACGATCTGAAAGTTTCTGGGCGATTTCTTTGTACTCTTCTGGTTTAGTATAGCGAAATCCAAGATCTTCTAATTCCCACTTCATCTGCCAAATACCTAAACGGCTAGCAAGGGGCGCAAATATGTCCATGGTCTCTTGTGCAATCCTCTTTCGTTTTTTTTCTGGCATATAACTTAATGTGCGCATGTTATGCAAGCGGTCAGCAAGCTTTATTAAAACAACTCGAACATCGTCTCCAATTGCCATAAGCGTT
>CAZBCD010000325.1:0-2301 GCA_964490205.1 uncultured Pelolinea sp.
GAATAAAATGAAACCTGTATTGTTTACTGTTGTTGTCATTATGAAATGTTCCAGTTTTATCTTTAAATGCTCTACTGGAAGGGTTTACACGAAAGGTAAATACGTTGATCCAGACGAGGTCAACTTGCTAAGTGATAAGTTCAAGTATATTCCTGTATTGGATAAAAACAAGAACTTTCTAAGCCTTTTAAAATATATCGATTATTTTGAAAGTGCATTTGATCAAATGATTAGGAATCCATCCCAGGAAAATCCAGTTATCAAAGAATTTGTTTCACATTATCCAGTATATGAAGATGAGCTGAACACATTCATTGACGATGTTTACCGTTCAGAAATATTAATGAGGGATTATGTTGGCTATCTGGAAGAAAAATTCCCCGGAAAACATTGGGCGGTTGATGATATTGAAGCGGCAGATTTGACCACATTGAGAGCGATGCTGACAAAATGTGTTCGAATAGAGCGTTTTTATGAGGGCAGCTGGGCTAAATTCGCAAGAGACGGGTATTTCCTGGCAATTTTGAGGAGGTTGGAAAAACTTCTGAAATAATAAATGATTATCTAAATAAATTGCGAACGTAATATGCGTTTGGTGCGTTAGGAATCAGGAAAAAAGACTTTACAAGGATAAAAGACCTTCCGAATAAAAGACCAAATAACTCTTCTATGAAGAGTTATAATCCTGTAGGTCACAAGAGAATTGCATGACCCAAGCTACGGATACTTCTTGCGATGGCAGATGATTAGTATGATATTCTTATCAAATCACCGATGCACCTGGTGTCTAAATCTAAGGATGAAAGTAATAATACAGAAGAATTGATGGCGTATAAATGGTTTGAAAGATCCCTAGCGATTATCTTCGTTATTTTGATTTGTCTAATTTTTGGTGTAGTAATTTCCGGTCAGATTTTAGGTTTTTTTAAAAATTATGAACCATTACCAGTAATCGGAAGTACTCTTCTGTTCACCGTGGTTAGCTTGTTCGTTTTTTTCCGCGCGGGTGGCTTGAAGTTTTTATATTCTTTTTTTAATATAAATGAAAAACCGTCAATAATGAATGAATTCTTAACGGCTGCTCTTTATATTGTAGGAATTATCCTATTCGTTTTAATAATTTTTATTCCTCTGATATTATGGCCATATTCACCCGTTAACGATACACTCACCTGGGATGCCGGCCTGTACCATTTTCCAAAAGCTATTGAAATGTATAAGTCCGGCTCAGCTTGGGATTTAAGCATCGCTTATGGTGATTATCCTTTTGGTTATGAATCGCTACTCGGATTTACTTTATGCCTTACCAATTCAGAGGTGTTATTCGGCAGTGTGCATGCAGTTATTGCACTATTTTTTCTTTTATCATTGTGGCTGCTCGCGAACCGTTATACAAAAATTTCAAGCGCGGTTTTATTTTTTTTATGCAATTTATTATTACTAAGCGGTATTTTAAAGATTGATTCAAATATTTGGTGGATTTTTAAATACTTATTATTCACAATCGGTAAGAACGATCTATTTTTAGGCGCCTGCATATTGGCCTTACTCCTATTCGCGCCAATCGGCATCCCATCTAATAGGTGCAAAATGTATATTCCTGGAGTTGCATTGATCTCAATGATCGCTCTCAGCACTAAACCGAATAGTTTAATTGTTGTTGGGTTTGTCTGGATAGTAATCTTGGTCGAGTGGTTAAACATTTCGCGCTCTAAACACCATACGAGATTTCCCCTGCAAGCATTGACTATATCAATGCTCATTACAACAACGGGGCTACTCTGGATGTTGCGGAATTTAATTGCGGTTAAAGCAATTTATTCGAGTGATCTCGCAACACTACAATCCAGGAGTATTGCAAGCAACCTGACAAATCCCTACTTCTACAATCATCTTGAGGTGGCGTTTATTATCCTCCTCACCATCTTGGTAACAGCCATGGTAATGCTTTTTTGGCATAAACGCATGTCCTGGACGCTGGCAGTAACTTACCTGATATTGATTTTAGGTTTTTCAATAGGAGGACCAACAGCATTTGTGGGCAGCACACAGGTACCAGCTCAAATCGCTTGGCGTTTTGGTGTTAATTTACTTGCCTATGCATTTTTACTCCTCTTGGTGTTTTTTGACCCAATCATATATTGGGTATATGAAAGGATTCTTTCTCATTTATTCCTACAAGCAGCTTGTATTGCACTTGTTATTACAATATGCGGTCTAGCAATTTGGCAAGAGCACGGTAATTTGAAACTTGAATTCAACTAGCAAGTGCAACTTTGAAAGCGTAAGAGAGGTAAGCTG
>CAZBCD010000326.1:0-2251 GCA_964490205.1 uncultured Pelolinea sp.
GTGGTATTCTTAAATAATCACTGTTGCACTTGATACTTGAATCCAAGAAATAAATAAAAACTAAATATCATATATATTAATCTATTTCATGGGATAGTTCATGGTCCGCCTTGTCCATTTCTAATAATTCCCCTGATATGATGAAGATCGTTCGTTCACAAATATTCACTGTGCGGTCAGCGAAACGTTCCAAGTTGTGGACCACCCATAATAGAAAGCTGGCATCATCAATGGTTAACGGATTCGCGACCATGGCATTGACAATTGCCCGATAGGATTTAATGAATAAATCATCAACCAAATCATCTTCTTCAGGAATCTTGATCGCCAATTCCATGTTCTCATTCACGAATGCTGACAAAGCACGGTGAAGCATATTCACTCCCAGCTCCGCCATTTTTTCAATATCACGGATGGGAATCGGAATATCAGCTTTTACAAGACGAATCGTATTATTCGCAATCCCTTTTGCGTAATCGCCCATCCGTTCTAATTCATTAGATACTAAGAGCATAGCGGATAATAAGCGCAGATCATGCGCTAAGGGCTGCTGGGTGGCGAACAAGATCATGATCGCATTTTCGATAGCGAAACGTTTATCGTTAATCGCTTGATCTTCTTCAATGATATTTTTTGCGGCTTCCAGGTCTTTGTGCTTAAAGGCAACAACTGAATCGAGAGTAGCTTGCTCGACCATGCTGCCAAGCAATAGGATCTCGTCCTTTATTTGTTGTATCTTTCTATCGTAAATATCTCGTGCCATGTATCACCTCTCTACCCGAAACGGCCTGAAATATATTGTTCAGTGAGTTCTTCCTTCGGATTAGTGAATATATTCACTGTATGACCTGATTCAACCAAGTATCCAGCCCGATCTTCGGCCATATTAAAGAATAAAGTAAAGTCGGATACACGAGCAGCCTGCTGCATATTGTGCGTTACTATAACTATAGTATATTTTTCCTTCAAATGTTGGATAAGTTCCTCAATCTTTAAGGTAGCAATTGGATCAAGGGCGGAAGCTGGTTCATCCATGAGGATCACCTCAGGTTCAACAGCTAACGCACGTGCGATGCAGAGCCGCTGCTGCTGACCGCCGGATAATGCAAGGCCTGATTTATTGATATGATCCTTTGCTTCATCCCAAAGAACTGCCTGGCGTAAGCTTTTTTCCACTATTTCTTTCAATACTTGCTTATCGCGGATGCCATGAGCCCGGGGACCAAAGGCGATGTTCTCAAATATAGATTTAGGGAAGGGGTTCGGGCGCTGAAATACCATCCCTACACGCTTCCGCAATTCAACCACGTCGGTTTTATAAATATCTTCTTCATCTATTTCGATTTTACCGGTTGTATGCACCGATGGAATCAGGTCATTCATCCGATTGAATGACCGCAGAAATGTACTTTTTCCACAGCCGGAGGGTCCGATGATGGAAGTAACCTTGTTGGCAGGCAGGTCTATCGTTATATCCCGCAAAGCTTGAAATTTGCCATAGAAGAAATTGAAATTTTCAACGCTGATTTTTGGTGTTCCGTTGTTGGTTATAAACATTTTTCCTATATTCTTAAGAATAATTTAAAGACCTGCAAAAAGTAATTTTAACCGTTAAATTTAGAAATCCATTGATAATTATTTTAATTGCGAGAGTACCAAGCGCTTTATTAAATGCGTGTGTTTAAGCTGCTAACGAGGACATAAGCATAACTACTGTTCATTCAAAGAACATGATGTGCTTTATTAATCGCAGTTTGACCGTCGTTGGCAGTTTCCACTTCGTACCCATGATGCTTGAGGTTATAGGCAAGCGTTTCTTGAAGGGTGAGTTCATCTTCTACTATCAATATTTTTTCGGCCATCTTATGCCGCGATTTCTTCTATCATATCAGTAAAATCTTTCGCAATTATCATCCGGTCAAAATTCTGTTCTAAATATACTTTTCCACGTTTTCCAATTTTTACCAACCCTTTACGGTTACTGTACATGTCAAGAACAACGCTCGCAATCGCGTGTGGTTTACCAGGTTCACAAAATATACCGCAGTCAGCGGATTCAACAACTTCTCGTATGACTCCATCGATTGCCAGGATGATCGGCTTTTCTGCAGCCATGTAATCAAAAACCTTATTGGGATAGGTGGTTTTATACAGTTCGATTGGTTTCAAGATGGCGATGCATGCATCAGAGGCCTGCAAGTATTCAGTGATTTTATTTTTGGGGACTGGGTTCAAGAATTCTACATTTAAT
>CAZBCD010000327.1:0-2234 GCA_964490205.1 uncultured Pelolinea sp.
TTTTTCCTTTTGAAGGCCTTTCCTTTACCGATTGGGTGACGTAGAATCCGGGTAAAAGATTTCTAAATCCCGTAAAAATATTTGTGTCTTATGTTTGATAATATTAATTTCCTGATCCAGCAACATCACATGGCCAGAATTTTTCATAACAATCATTTCCTTAATTTTTGATTGTATACCATCATAGATGAAATGAATATTCCTTTTGTCAATTGTCTTATCATATTTACCTTGGAATATGATCGTTGGAACTTCCACTCTTGAGATATTATTTTTAACTTTCTTGGTAAGACGATAAAATTGGTCAGCTGCCCATAATGGATAAACCGTGTATCCCTGCCAGGGTAGTCCATCATCAGGTTTAGCCTTTTCTATCGCTGAAGTGGCAAACTTTAATAAGCCCGCATATTTTAGATTTCCAACTAAAAGCGCTGTGGAATAAAGTAGAAGGGCATCTATGTCAGGGTAATTTTCTGCTAAATAAAGGCCAAGAACACCGCCCATTGATTCACCTCCTACAATAACTGATTTACATCTACTCTGCAAAATTTTCAAACTTTTTTCAACACAATTGATCCAATCAAAAAATTTTTGTTTTTTCAAGTCAGAAGGCTCTGTCCCATGGCCAGGAAGGAGCGGAGCTATGACCGTGCAGTCTTGTTTGATAAAATGATCTGCAAGAAAACGAACTTCAGCTGTTGTAGCGGTAAATCCGTGGATAAGTAAAACACCGATATTATTTCCGTTATGAGTAATAATTCCACCCGGTAAATGTGGATTTTTATAATCTAATTTTCCCCTGTTTTTTTTCATTCTGCTCCTATGTTCTTGCCATGGTATGAGTTGCATATGGCAGGACAGCAATCCTTGGCGTTTCAGGAAGAAGGTCTTTGGAGATAGAAACTGCTTCTGAAATATTTCTAGCAGGAGTTAGCAACATGGCTCTTACTTTTTCAGGTTTCATTTCAGATATTAGTATGATAGGGTGATCCTTTAATTGCGACGCAAACTGATATGCTTTATGGGGCCCAATCCTGAATTCTTGATTTTTAAAAGAATTTATAATCTCCAACCAAGTTTTTTTTCCTTGGAAGAAATCCTCAAACAACTCATTACCAGATCCATCGGTGCACGCGGCAGCAAGGATTACAACACCATTCTTTTTTAAGAACGTACACGCATGTGTAATCGCTTTCTGCGATTGGTATAAATTAATATCCTTGGGATATCCACCCGGAGATGCGATCACCATGTCATATTCTCCATTGTTATCTACTTGACAAACATTAGCTGACGATTCAATTCCTTTTCGCATAACCTGATAGGGATCACCATAAAATGCACTTGTTATTTGTTTTTTAGAATTTAAAACAACATTTAAAGCAATATCAACCCTAATAATTTTACCTATTTCCTCAACTTCATTTCGCATAGGATTTGTGTAGAAGATACCCATTTTCGCTTTTGGGTTAAAGATCTTACTATGATTTGCTTCAATCGTCCTTCTACCTCCAAGTCCAATAACAGCCGATTTTACTCCTCCAGAAAATCCCATAAAATGATGTGGCTCAATGTGCCCAACAACTAATTTAGTATCGCAAAGATAATAATCTTTATTTATATATATTGGTGTTCCCGACATTGAATGACCAAGATATATCAAATTATTTGTATCATCGCAATCGTGGATAACTACACTGTATTTTTCCTCTATTTCAGGTACTAAGAGCTCCTTTATCTGGCTTTTAGATAGATTTTTATGCGTTCCTGTAGCTATAAAAAGCGAAATATTTTCCGAATGAATACCATAATTTTCAATTTTCTTCAATAAGGGAGGTAATAAAAGATTATTAGGAATTGGTCTAGTTTGATCATTAACCGCAATACCTACTTTGCATTTGGAGTCAAAATATAGCTGTTCTTTATTACCAATGCAATTGTTTAAGGCATTTTTAATGGTTTCCAACTCTTGTTTTCTTGCAACAATATTCTCATTCGGTAAGATCTGGTCGAATGAATACTCATTGCTGAATTCATATGATAGAAAATCATTTCCATAAGGAATTTTAATTCTATTCATCCTTTTTATCTTCCTCATTAGTAGGGGAGTAATAAATTATCACTTTCATAAACTCCTTCTATATTGATTAAAATAAATACAACCTCATTTCTATTATTATACCTTGAATTCAACTAGCAAGTGCAACTTTGAAAGCGTAAGAGAGGTAAGCTGC
>CAZBCD010000328.1:0-2228 GCA_964490205.1 uncultured Pelolinea sp.
AGCGCATAAGGACGCATCCCTCACTGAATGCCCGCCAAAGGCGGATGGACTCAAAAAAGAAACGGGCAAAAATTAAGACCTATCGAAAAAAAGTGTATCCAGGAAGAGATGCTTAACTTTCCGGAAATAGTGCCGTAAAATCCGTATCCTCTCTCAAAGCATCCAGGTCATTGTCATTTTTCGACCACTCAATCAGATCAGGCCGGGCGACAAAGGCGGTTTTAAGGTTAGTAATTGCCTTTTCTTTCTCGCCAATCATGGTGAAAAAACAAGCCAGATTGTAGATGGCATTGGCTTCCCAGGTGGGAAAATCGCGCAGTTTTTTGGTATATTTTTTCTGCAGAGCGATTGCTTTTTCAATTTGACCGTTTTTAACATAAAAGTCACTGATATGGTGCAAAACATGCCATCCTAACGTGCCTAGAGCACTATCAATTAATGAGCGGCCATTTAGATACTCAAATTTTTCCTTATCATTCACCTCATCGGCCGAAAACGGTTTTATAATTTCCGTGGACTTCTGAAATGACCCTTGGAGCTCAATCAGTGCTTCAGAGAAAGGTTGTTCCATATGTTCAATCAACACCCCATCATTTACCTGGTCAAAATAGTCACCTGCCTGCGGCACTTCCTTACCACTCTTCGCTTTTTCAGTTTGTGAATTGAAATGATTTCCCCAGAATACGAGATGTGAGAGTATATCTTTTGCTGACCATTTTTTCAAAGAGCCCTTTTCTTTCTTTTGCTTTTCAGTCAGCCCTTTCTCAAACGCGGTAATCTCGTTTCTAATAAGTTTAAGAAATTCTATCAAGGTATCATTTAATTGGTTGTTGTTCATAAGATCCTTTCACCTATAGCAACTATTAATCATTGTAGCAATAATTTGATAAAAAGAGAATTAGATGAACGTGCGAATTTCCAGTTTTCCAAATGATTATTTTAGATATTTGTCTGATATGTAGTTAACAAGCCACACGCCAAGAAGGATCAACCCTCCGCCTGCCAGAGAAGACAGCACTATGCTTTCTGAAAGCACTACTGCAGCCACGATTGTAGCAATCAACGGCTCCAGGTATAGAAACGCTCCCACTTTCGAAGCTGGAAGGGCTTTCAACCCATCATTGTAGAATATGTATGCCACCGCGGAACAAAAAATACCTAAAAAGGCAATACTCGTCCAACCATCAATTGATAATTGGTTGAATTCAACCCAATGGTGGCCAATCAGGAATTGAACACTTGTCAGCAGCCAGCCAAAGAACAACACATAAAAAGTGACCTTGATGGCGGAAAAACGTTTTAAGACCGGACTTGATAGTACTGAAAATATTGCCCAGTTTAGCGCACTGATAAGAATTAGGATATCACCGCTCGCACCGAATTTCCCGCTAATAATTGATCGAATATCCCCTTTTGTAATCACAAGCACAACCCCGGTTGTTGCCAGAAGAAAGCCTGTTATTGTCCGCAATGACAGTTTTTCTTTAAGGAATATCCAACCCAAGAGTGCCATAAAGACAGGTGATGTTGAAACCAACCAGGCGGTTGTGGATGCTTCGGAAGTGATCAACCCACTGGATTGAAGCCACTGGTGCAGGGTAATACCCAAGAATCCCAGCCACAGAAGATCTAACGCATCTTTCCGTTCGTGCAGCGAAAGTTCTTTGCGCTTCCAGGCAAAATATCCAAGAATAACGGAACCGATAAAAAACCGCAGCCAAACAACGGTGACAGGAGATACTTCTTGTACCGCGATCTTTGTGGCTATGAACGAACCACCCCAAATTGCGATAGCAGTGATGAGTTTTATATAAGTATCGTAAGCAGTTCTTCTGTTATCAGGCATTATGAACATAGGTGATCAAAACCCCACAAGTATACTTGGATTTGTTCCTGCCCGAAGAAAAGTGCCTACCAGCGGCCGCTGATATATCCTTCCAATTGGTCAATGAAATCTTTTTGGGAAGAGATGATCGCTTTGACTACATCACCGATGGAGATCAAACCTACCATTTGATCACCCTCTAGAACTGGCAGATGACGGATATGTTTTTCTGTCATCAACTGCATACATTCTTCAATTCTGGTTGTGGGAGTCACTATGAATAATTTCTTTGTCATGATATCTTGGATCGGTGTGTCCATGGGAAAAGCACCTTCTTTTGCAAGCAACCTGGCAAAATCTCGCTCGGAAAAAATACCAGAGAGTTTCTTGCCGTCCAATACAG
>CAZBCD010000329.1:0-2216 GCA_964490205.1 uncultured Pelolinea sp.
AGAACATAGTATACAAGAAGGCCGCTGTAGAATAAAAGTATGAGAAGAATACCAATCCGAAAAACATCAAGTAGCGCGAAGACCATTTTAAGGACAACAATTATTGGGTGGGGCTGACCTATATAGCAAACCGTTTCATCCTTTCCCAGATTGATTGTTTTACCTACAAGATAGTCATAGGAAGTGATCATGGTGTTGATATTATTCCAAAAAGCCGGATTCTCCTTACCCACTTGTATTAATGTCTCTTTGCTAATTTTGATCAGGATCACATCCGTGATCGTTCTGGCACTTGTTCGTCGTTTCTGACTCTTTGTCAATGCATCCTCACCAAAAGAAAAACCTTCGCCAAGAACATTAAGTTGGAATAATGCATGATGTTTCTCTTTCATTATCTCCACCTGCCCCTGATATAAAATATAAAAAAACAAGGCGGGAGTTCCTTCCAGGCAGACCATTTTTTCATCAGGGAAAAAAACTATTTCAGCATTATTCAAAAGGAGATCAATATGCTCTTTTTCCAGGTCATTAAACGGGAATGCTTTACGCAGTGTTCCCGCGAGCTTTTTCCTATTGACATTCATAAATTAAGTATATCGTATGCACAAATATTATTCATAATTATAAATAGAATTGATTCTGGTAAAATTTGAACGCGTTTTGGATATTGGAGTTACTGATTGAAAGCAAATAGAATTAACCTTTTTCGTTGGATTGCGATTTTCCTGCTTATCTTCTCACTGATCCTATTGGTCATTCAATTGACCAGATTCAGCCGTATGCGGGCTGGTTTCTCGCCCGGTACAAGCATCGCAGGAATTGCCGTAGGAGGGCTTGATCAGCAGCAAGCTGCAGAGCGAATTACACAGGCTTATAATGTACCTGTCGAACTGGTATATGTAGATCAGTACATGCAGGTGAAACCATCCCAGCTTGGTTTTGAGTTAAATATTACTGCTATGATCGCTGCAGCAGACCAACAGCGTGTAACCCTTCCTTTCTGGCCCTCCTTTTGGGATTATTTATGGAACCGCCCATTCAATGCCAGCGACACTCCTCTGCAAGCAAGTATTGATGAAAATCGCGTCCGCAATCTCCTGATGGACGAGATCGCATCTCGCTATGATCAGGTTCCCACTACATCTATTCCTATTCCAGGTACCATCAACTTCCAAGTTGGTAGCCCCGGATTAATATTGGATATTGAAAAATCGCTGCCTATTGTTGTACGAGCTCTTCAATCTGCTGCGGAACGTTCTGCCTCACTAATTATCAAGGAGGTTTCCCCACCCCGACCCTCATTAGATAATCTAGAAGTGCTTCTCAAGCAGATCATAGACCGATCAAATTTTGACGGTTTAACCGAGATGTTCATCGTGGACCTGGAAAAACGAGAGGAGCTGAATTTCGCATATGAAAGGGGAGTTAGCTATGACCCAGGTATTGCCTTTTCTGCAGCCAGTACAATAAAAATTCCGATTATGACCTCTGTATTCCGCAGGTTGGGAGAACCTACTCCACAGGCCGCAGCAGACTTGATGAAGCAAATGGTGGACCGATCTGAAAATCCACCCGCAGACTCCCTCATGGAGATTTATTTAGATCCCAATATCGGCCCAATATTTGTTACTCAAGATATGCAGGAAATCGGATTGCAGAATACATTTCTTGCAGGGCATTTCTATCTGGGTGCTCCACTGCTGCAACGCTATTCTACACCGGCAAACCAGCGTCTTGATTACTCAACCGACCCGGATGTGTACAATCAGACCACCACTTCGGATATAGGAATGCTCCTGGATGACATATATCAGTGCGCGCAAACTGGCGGAGGAACGTTTACCGCAGTCTTCGGAGATGACATCACGCAATCCGAATGCCAGCTGATGATTACATACCTCACCCAGAACAAAATCGCTGTGCTGCTGCAGGCTGGACTGCCAGATGGAACCAACTTCGGCCATAAGCACGGATGGGTCACAGAAACGGATGGGTTGATTCATACCATTCTCGATGTGGGAATCGTCTTCTCGCCAAATGGCAACTACATTGTTGTGATTGCAATGTATCAGCCCACACAGTTGATTTTTGACGTGGCTAACCTGCTTTCTGCCCAGATATCTACATCAATATATAATTATTTCAACATTTCATAATTAATAATGTGAATCACCAGTAATAATGTCACCATAAATTCACCAGTAATAATGTCACCA
>CAZBCD010000330.1:0-2194 GCA_964490205.1 uncultured Pelolinea sp.
GCCTGTGGTATTCTTAAATAATCACTGTTGCACTTGATACTTGAATCCAAGAATCAAAATGGAGATAATGATGCTACCATTAAATGAGTTAAGTCACAATTATCACTCTGGAAGGTAAAAATGTTGGAAAAATATATCAGACGTGGAATTTCGGGAGGACTTGATCTCACCGTAGCGGGTGTAAGGAAGTATCATATGAATAAGAAATTCTTTTTAGTTGTCCTTTTACTACTATATCTGTCCACTATCAGCGCATGCGAAGTACAACCAAACATCCCCCTTCAGGAAGAGAGATGGGGAATCTACACGCTAGACCTTAACACACAGGAAACCACCCTGTTATACAGCGCGGACATGGAGATAAGCAAATTTGATTTGAACCCGGCTGGAGATACGATCGCTTTCTCACAGGTGGTGGGGGACACCAGCGAAATCTTCACGCTTGACCTGGAACATGGGCCAGCTAAGCGATTGACCGAAAATGATTACCTGGACACCTACCCGGCCTGGTCGCCGGACGGCGCGCAGATCGCCTACCTGTCATTTTCTGAAGAGACGCTTGACATTCACATCATGGCAAGCGATGGGGGCCAGCCGGCAAAGTTGTATGATTCAGGTTTTCATGACGCGGACATTGATTGGACCGGCGACCGGATCGCCTTTACACGAGAGCATCAAATTTGGATCATGCGCCCGGATGGAACGCAGGCAGTCCGTGTCACCGATCCACCGCACGCGGGAGAGTGGGGGAACGCCAACCTGCCTTTCGGCGATTATGACCCGCGCATCAGTCCGGACGGAACCACGATCGTATTTGAGCGGATGGTTGATGTTGGATCACCGCACGGGAATTATGATCTCTTCAAGATAGATATTGATGGAAGCAACCTGACCAGATTGACAAACAATGGATATTCACAGGGGCTGGCAAGCTGGTCGCCATCGGGCAGCCAGATCGCTTACCTCGTATCAGCGATCGATGGGATTGGACAATATGACCTGTACCTGATAGATGCGGACGGCGCGAACAACCGCAATATCACTCCGGACGTCTTCCCTGATAATTTCCTGGTTCAATGGGTGTCATTCGCGAATACAGATTCGCTTGTGTATTTTATTGGCGAGTGGTGGCAGGAATAAGCAATCTCCTGCAAGAACAACGCTGGCGAGAAAACCGGCTGGCCGGCGGATATCGCGGATGATATCCAGCTCCCCACCCCAAACAGGCTCCCGGAGACGATATTTTTCAGTGAATGGATAAGAATTGAACTCTATTAGCTTTGAAATCTCCTCCAAAATCGCTATAATGAAAGTGGGAATGGATACCAAACCAGAATATATAAATCAATCATGTTTAAAGATATTCTGCAAAGTTTCCGGGTATAATATTAGATAACATAACATCACCAGGCTCAAGAAAACCGCAAACCGCAAGGTTGAGCTGATGGAGCAGCCTGGAGGTCAAAAGTCAGCGAAATAAGAAGAGGGCTCATAACCCGGAGGTCCTTGGTTCGAATCCAAGCCCCGCTACCTTTTGAATATCAAATGCGCCCATTAAGGCGCTTTTTTTACGCGATATAAGGAATAGAACCAATAACCCTGGAGTCCTGAGGCTGACGAGGTTTTTCGTAAAAGAAATAAAGTTTTTCACTTGACATGATTTTTTATAGCACGTAAGGTGATCATAAATCGGACGAATTGTTTACGAATTTATTCTCTAATTCCTCTTGGTATGAACGCAAAATTGTTACCCAAGAAATAGGGAGTATACGCGACCCGGATGCCCTGCCAGGACTGTTAGATAAGTTAGCAACCGATCCTTTTTGGATGGTACGCTGTGCTATTATTCAAGCGGTCGAGATGATAGCCGACCAGGCAGCAATACCTGCATTGCGGAAAGTAGCGAATAAAGATACTTTTCAGGTTGTTCGGTCATACGCTGCAAATGCAATTGAGAGGCTTTCTTTTGCATAAGATTAGCATACTAAACCCCCACATTTTGACTGATGCACCAAGAGTTGAATCCGGAAACGACCGATTAGGAATTAGTTGCTTCAATTGAAAAGAGGACGGCAGGCACCTCCACTGCGACTTGCCTGCGCCCTTTGTGTGTGCCCGAACAGGTAAACTCTTAATAAACTGATTCGAAGTCAGGTACTCATACTGTCCACAGCGCGTCACAGCGCCCTTTGTT
>CAZBCD010000331.1:0-2158 GCA_964490205.1 uncultured Pelolinea sp.
CAATACGATATTCCCCTTCAGTATCTTTTTCAGAACGGGCAATCTTATTCTTTAAAAGTGCTAAGGTGTGAAACATATGAATGACTGGAGTATTCCATGCCTTTTTCAATTTCAGAGCAGCGAGACCGGATAACCAATAATGACTGAATATAAGGTCATAATGTATTTGCTTTTTGTCTACGAAATCAATAATATTATCAACGAATAAATCTATATATCCTTCAAGTTCTTTTTTAGGCCTTGGGATCTCTGGACCGGCAGGTATATGAACAACGCGGTTCCCGTACCCGAGATTATGGAGGATATGTGGTACATGTTCATCTTGTGACCTGGTAAATACGTCAGCGTGTATTCCAAATTGCCCTAAATATTTTGTGAGGTCCCGGACATATACATTCATTCCACCAGTGTCTTTTCCCCCTAAAGTTGCTAGTGGGCACGTGTGATAGGAAATAATGGCTATATTCATACTAATAGAAGATTATAACCGGATGCTGTTATAATTTGACCCGCGCCACCGTAGCTCAGACGGCAGAGCAGCCGCTTCGTAAGCGGCGGGTCAAGGGTTCGATTCCCTTCGGTGGCTCACATTATTTAATGGAGCTCTAACAATTTATTTATACTTATTTACGATCTCAATTTAACCTCACGGAGTATAATTTAGGATTTATCATAATAATCAACGGAACTTAATAAATGAAAATCGAACGCATAACTGTAATTGTTATAGACGGTGTCGGCGCTGGTGAATTGCCGGATGCAAGTAAATATGGGGATGCTGGCAGTAATACATTATCAAATACAGCCCGGGTTTTAAGGGGACTTAAACTCCCCAACATGGGTGAAATGGGATTAGGGAACATAACTTCCATAGAAGGTGTTCCGCCGCGTGAAATGACATGGGGAGCGTATGGAAAATGTAAGGAGGTCTCCAAAGGGAAGGACTCTGTAACCGGACATTGGGAATTAATGGGAGTTGAAGTAAAAAAGCCATTCCCAACATACCCAAACGGTTTTCCAAAAGAAGTTCTGAATGAATATAGAAAATTAACGGGTTTGGATGTGCTGGGAAATAAACCAGCATCGGGAACAGAAATAATTAGAGAGTTAGGCGAGGAACACGTTCGCACAGGAAAACCGATTGTTTATACATCTGCGGATTCAGTTTTTCAGATCGCCGCTCATGAAGAGGTTATTCCGATTGATGAATTGTATCGTTTATGTGACATCGCACGCAAGATGTTAAAGGGTGACCATGCTGTTGGTCGGGTTATTGCTCGACCTTTTATTGGCGATAACGCGGAAACTTTTACTCGCACAAAGCGGCGGCATGATTATCCGATACTCGCTCCTTCGGATACAATGATGGATACCTTGATTAAGGAGGGGCACAAAGTTTATGCCACTGGAAAGATAGATGATCTTTTCGGAAATCGCGGTATCACAAAAACGCACCACTCAGTTTTTAATATTGAAAGCATTCAAGCAACGGTCGATTTCATGGATGAAGATTTCACCGGGCTTTTATTTGCAAACCTCGTGGAGTTTGATATGACCTTTGGGCATCGAAATGATGTTAAAGGATTTGGGCAGAAACTCGAGGAGTTTGATGCCTTTATTCCCGCAATCCGGGAAAAAATGAAGGATACGGATATTGCTATGATCGTTGCGGATCATGGTGTAGACCCTACCACGAAAAGTACGGACCATTCAAGGGAATATATCCCGCTGCTGGTATTTGGGGAACAGGTGAAAAATAACGTGAATCTTGGTATACGGCAATCATTTGCGGACGTCGCGGCAACGATAGGAGAGGCATTCTCTGTTACACCTCCCGCGATTGGGAAAAGTTTCCTAAGGGAAATCTCATCCGATTGAAAAAACGCAGCTTTCTTTTATTCATTGGGCTAAACCTGATCCTTATCGGGATTTGTTGTATCAACCTAGTTGATTTTCTCCCAACCAATCCATTTTCAGATAATCAAAAAGATATCTCTACTGAAATAGTTGGTGATTTCACATTCATAGAAGGAGTTGATTGTATTCCTGATATCTCCTCATATGAAGTAGGGACTTTGGTCGATGTCATAGATGGAGATTCAATTCGTGTGATACTATGAAAGCGTCCCTGCCAAATTGCTAAACTTGAAGTAACCAT
>CAZBCD010000332.1:0-2153 GCA_964490205.1 uncultured Pelolinea sp.
AAGAATATCAAATCGCAGACATTCAAAGATATCAAGCACTACAACCTGACTCACCAAACAGCCAGTTTTTAGATCTAAAAACTGGAGAAAAAATATCCGCGACTCAATTATTCAAAAGAGTTTATATGGGAAATCACCATCTTACTCTTCAGACCTGCATTCAGGAAGGTTCGGAAGATTCGTGGGGCAGATTATTTATCATCGCGAACCCAATCTAAATTGATAACATCTAATCATCTTCCCAAGCAAAGACCCCTTAGATGGGGTCTTTGCAATTTATTATCTGGCATGATTGGATAGCCAGGATATGAGAACCTTTCCAACAGTTTCTAAACTGTTGCTAGATACTTTATCCAGTGTGTCTTCGGTTGTGTGCCAATAGGGATAATCAAGATCAATGATCAAGCATGCTGTAATTCCTCTTTCAATAAAAGGAAGATGGTCATCAAGGATTGAATATTTATGATCTTGAATAAAATATGAATCATATCCAAGTTTTTCAGCTTCATGCCAAATGGAGTCAACAAGTGTGACGTTGGAATGAATTTCTTTGTAAATTTCTAAATTTGTATCACCGATCATGTCGATGATGACTACATAATCGGGGGTGAAATTTAGCTGATCCACAAAATACTGGGCCCCTATGCTCCATTCCCAATTTCCTATATTGCCTTGGTCTTCTGCATCAAAAAATATGAGCCAAATATCGAATTCTTCTCTTGCTATAACCCTGCCTAATTCGAGAAGAACGGCGGTTCCAGAAGCGCCATCATTTGCTCCGGGCACAGGAATTATTTTCTGCGATGATAATGATTCATTATCGCTAAAAGCACGAGTATCGTAGTGAGTACCGAAGATTATCTTAGGAGGATTATCAGATGATTTTGCAATTATGTTGGTTAGGTCTTTATGATCAAAACTGAAATTTTGATTTTCAATTTCCCACCCTGTAGATTCCAGTTCTGTTCTAATTAACTCTTTTACAGCTTTAGAGCCGTCACTTCCTGGAATACGCGGGCCAAATTCTATTTGTTTTTCAATATACTTTATTGCACTGTCTCCATCAAAGGAAATTATTTTTGATTGAGCACAGCCAAATAATAATGTAGAGATTAGGGCTATAATAAAAAGAGGAATTAATATTTTATAACTCATGATTATTTATAAAAAAATTTAGATCTTTTATTGCTCTGTCTGAATATGCTTGGTATCTAGCTTTTTTTGGTTTTATTTTATCTGCAAGGGAGGGCAGTAAACCGAAATTCGCTTTCATAGACTGTAAATTCTTTTTCTTCTTTTTTTATCACATATTTGCCTAATGCGCCAATTATAGTGGTAGATGGGAAGGATATCAGATCTTTATCTGAAAGCAACCTTGTTGAGTTTATTCCAGCAAATAGACCGGATGCAATATTTGCAAGATACCCTTCTACACCTGTAATTTGGCCACAAAGGAATATCCTCGAATAATTTTTCAATTGTAGATACTTGTTCAAACATTCAGGAGAATTTATGAAGGTGTTACGATGCATCTGCCCATATCTTTCAAATACTGCACTCTCAAGCCCTGGGATTAGTTGAAAAACGCGTTTCTGCTCAATATATTTAAGATTTGTTTGAAACCCAACGATATTAAAGTAATTACATCCTAAATCATCTTGGCGAAGTTGAACAATTGCAAAAGGGTGTTTATTATTATGAGGATTTGTTAATCCGACTGGCCGCAATGGACCGAAAGCCAATGTATTAAGCCCTCTCTGGGCCATAATTTCAATTGGTAGGCAGCCTTCAAAGAATATCCCTTTTCCTGCTCGTACACCTCCGGCAATATCTTTTTCAAAACTACGCAGCTTAATTCTTTCGGCGTTGACCAACATTGAGATGAAATTATCATAAGCTTTTTTATCAAATGGACAGTTGATATAATCACCGCGTTTATTGAATCCTTTCCCGTATCTAGACCCCCAAAAAGCAATATTCATATTAATAGATTCAAATTCGATGATTGGAGCAATCGCATCGTAAAAGAACAAGTTTTCATGACCAGTTATTTGGCTTATTGCTTTTGCGAGTGAGTCTGATGTAAGGGGACCACTAGCGATAATTATTAGGCCGCTTGGGATTGATCGAACTTCTTTTCTAACTACTTGTAT
>CAZBCD010000333.1:0-2145 GCA_964490205.1 uncultured Pelolinea sp.
TCTCCTGTGGTATTCTTAAATAATCACGGTTGCACTTGAGACTTGAATCCAGCTTTTAAAAGCATAATATGCAACGATTAAATTATCCCGATATCTCATTCGTGTAAGTCTAAATCGCCTGCCCGGTAAACAAAACCTCTATTCAAGAATTTTTTTCTATTAGAATGCAACGCCGGAGACAATAATCACATTGGAATAAGGAGTAAATTCGCCTGTCCGGATGATCGCTCGTGATTTTGTGCTTTGTTCTTTAAATGCATCATGTGTAATATAAACAACCTCAGCACCCGCAAAAATATCTCTGATCTGCTTGTCAATGTGTGGACTGACTTTCTTGACCTCTTCAGCCATAATGATTTGTTGAACAACCATATCGTTTGCAACAGCTTTTGCAATCTCAACAAATCCTGGTAAACCTTTCTTCACGGCCAGATCGATCCGCCAAACATATTCGGGTATAGGCAGGCCAGCGTCGCAAATTGTTAGCTGGTCATAATGGCCCATACTGGCAATTAATTCTGAAATATCCTTATTGAGAATGCCCGCTTTTTTCAAAATTACCTCTCCATTTTCCTGTTTAATTATTTGGTAATGATTTACCAACCAACCTTCATCTTATATTATCCATTTATTACTGTCAAATTACTGCTTGCCGAGTGAAAGTGATAAACAACCATTATTGACCATCACTGTCAGTACTTATTATTGGATATGAGTCAACAAAGCTGAAATTACCCTCACTGAAAAACACCATTTTTTTGACGATATTACCTAATTCAATATTTTCTATTGCTTAGAATAGTCTGATATGCCGCATCAATTTTTTCTGGGGGAATATCGGATTGGATATTATGTACTGGGACCCAGATAAACCCACCACCTGGAGCCATTATATCGATGGTTTCTTTGACATGATCTTTCAATTCTTCCAAGCTTGCGTTAGGAAGTATTTCCTGCGTATCGATGCCCCCACCCCAAAAACATATGTCTTTTCCAAAATCCTCCTTCAAAGTTTTTAAGTCCATTTTTGCTGCCGTAACCTGGACCGGGTTGAGTGCTTCCACTCCGATTTCGATAAGATCGGGGATCAAATCATGGACGGAGCCGCAACTATGCAGAAAAATCTTGGCATTTGTTTTTGAGCGGATGAAATCAAACAGCTCTTTATGACGTGGTTTAATCCATTCACGATACATTTTTGGGGAAATCCAAGGACCAATCTGTGTACCTAGATCATCACCCTGGCAAACAACCTGGACAAATTCCCCAACTTCTTCTAGATAGACATCCCAGAAACCAATAGTGTTTCTAAGATTCTTGTCAAGCAAGGCATTTGCGTAATCTGGGTCGATATACATATCCATTAGAAACTTTTCATAACTGCGCATATTTCCGCTCATCTCAAAAGGCCCCATGGCAATATGACCGACCGTGATGCAGTAATCAGTATTTTCGTAAAGATCCTTCGCCTGTTCACGCAGTCCAATTTTTCTTTCCTCGATATATGGGTCCGCATAAAGTGCGTTTTCGAGGTCATCGAGAGTCTTCTCTTCTAAAGGATGTTCAACCATGTCATAGTAATAACTAGCTTTCTTCCAGCGAATTTTATATTCATCGATAAATCCGTTCTGTAATTCCTTGATTTCAGGCTGATATGCGGATGATGGGTGTACTGCACGAAAGTCAATTTCATACTTTTCCAGAAGGTCTTCTTCGGGAAAAACCGAGTCCATCATGCGATTAATCACATAAGGTTCCGAATCGGGCGGCATACCTAAGTATTCACGCAGATTGACATAAGCCAGTCGGCACAAGGTAGTGTTTTCTGTTGAGCCCATGTCCACGGGTACCATATCTGGTTCCTCATGGTTTAACGCTTTAAGTACGCGTTCGCGGGAATTCATATAGCTCTCCTGTTTCTCGTTAGTAGTTACTACTATAACAATATTTTAATAAAAAATCTCCCTTCATCATATATTATTAGTTTTGTCCTTTCAACTTTTAGTTGATTTCTCAATTATTTCGGTTGTGATGATACTTACAAGTAACGATTCCATCCCATCTATTTTCATAAATCAAAATATTGATTCATACTTGGATTCAAGTATCAAGTGCAACAGTGATTATTTAAGAATACCACAGGCG
>CAZBCD010000334.1:0-2139 GCA_964490205.1 uncultured Pelolinea sp.
GGTTACTTCAAGTTTAGCAATTTGGCAGGGACGCTTTCATAGTATCACACGATTACTAGTAACAAATAATATTGATTGCCTTCACACCATAAAAGAAATGTGAATATTCCATAGGATATATTCTCATATAATGAGCATTGCTTTTACTGCCGCTATCGTTGATGGTGTATCCGTGTATCGAATCGCATGCAGCCCAGCAGATTTAGCTCCCTCTATATTTAATGGCATATCGTCGATGAAAACCGCATTCTTCGCTCCTGCGCCCATTTTCTCCAGCATGACTCTGAAGATGGTTGAATCAGGTTTACGCATTCCAACCTCACATGAAAAGACAGACACATCAAACACGTTTATAAAATCAAAATGCCTGCTAAGTCGCGGCCGTGCGTTCACCCATGCGTTGCTAAGAAGCCCCAACTGATAGTCCGGTTTAAGTGAAACCGCGAATGCCAACAGTTCCTTGTCAATCGCGTCCCCTGAAAAATATTCGTCATATACCTTTAAGTAATCACCCACCGGTTGGTTGAAGTGGCGCAGGACAGTTTCCCAGTGCTCTTTATCTGTTAATTCTCCAACCTCCGAACGGAGCGAGGTCTCACTCATGAAGATGAACGCTTCCAACTCCGCGCGGGTCACACCGAAGCGCTCCGCAATCGCATCCCGTGGTTGCGAATCTATGGTTCGCAGAAGCACACCGCCCATATCGAAAATCACTGCATTAATTTTTTCACTCATAATTTGACCTTTAATACCTCAGAAATTATAGCAAAAAGACCAGTCTTTGGAATTTAATAAATGATGAATTCCATGTCTTCCTCAGAGAATTCATTACTGCTTTTTCAAATATTCTTGGACTCTCGTTAGATCCTCAGCTTTTGAGTTACTCCAAGAAGCGTTTGATGAAAGAACGGAAGATTGTATAATTCCCGTTAATGGACAATCTTTATGATCACATAGAAAAAAACCTCTCAATCTCAATCACCGATAACCAGCAAACAAAGCTTGTTGCGTATGAAGTACTTCTACGGGAGTGGAATGAGAAATTAAATCTGACCGCAATCACAGATCGAAAAGAGTTCTGGTATAAGCACATTTACGATTCACTCACATGTCTGAAAATGATCCTATCATTTGGGGCGATCTCATTGATTGACATAGGGACAGGCGCCGGGTTTCCGGGCATTCCGCTAAAGATCGTTTATCCTGAGATATGCCTAACCCTTGCTGAATCAGTCAGGAAAAAGGCAAGTTTTTGCCAGACAGCCGTGAACACACTTAATCTAAGCAATGTAACCGTTATCGCAGAAAGGGCTGAAACGATCGGTCAGGATAAGAAATTCCGTGAGCGCTATGATTGGTCAGTCGCACGTGCGGTTGCCCCTCTGCAGGTATTGGCAGAATACTTACTACCACTCGTTCATATTGGTGGAAGCATGCTTGCACAAAAAGGGAGCAATGTGGATATGGAAATCGGTCAAGCAGATAACGCGATCAGAATCCTGGGAGGAAAGCTAGATTCGGTAATCCCGATCACGCTGCCCAATGGCATGGGTGAGCATACGCTGGTACGTATTCAAAAAATCTCGCCAACACCGATAAAATATCCCCGCCGTCCGGGTACACCAAAAAAGAGCCCCCTTTAAAGTTACAAGGCTAAAAATATTTAATTCCATTCGAAATTGGGTGTTTCCATCTAACCAGAAGCCCCTTGATTTTATAAGGGTGCATTATTAAAGAAATTAATATTTTAATTTACTAAGAGTAAAGATCAATCGGTTCTGGCTTGTTTTTCTATTCTTTTTTTCTGGAACACCCCATTCACCATATGAAACCAGTGAAAAAAACCAAGTAAATACTTACAAATGAGAAATTCAGATGCTCAACAGTTGCAGCCCAAACATCCTTCACCCACATATCCATACATCAGAAAACACACCTTTAATCTATTTTCGCAACTGAATTGCCTGCAAGCGGACCCGGCTGGCTTTTCCCCCTATTTGACACAACGTATGTAGAGTTTTATCAATTATCTTGTTCGTACTTTTACTTACGCCTTTCAAACCTTGAATATTATCCACTATTTCATCACGAAATACGCTTCTCCCACCAAGAATACCTAATGTTTGTACCGAACAATAT
>CAZBCD010000335.1:0-2125 GCA_964490205.1 uncultured Pelolinea sp.
TTGAGGAGATTTCACACATTTACGGGTGGTGCTAATTTTGGGGTTCAGCACCTACATATCATAATGCTGATTAGATAATTTATGGAAAATTTTTTTGATTATGATATACTAACCGCGTTTAAATAGATTACATAGGAGAATAGTCGCATGAAAAAATTATTAATAATGCGGCATGCGAAATCTTGCTGGAAAAACTCAGATCTTGCCGATCATGAACGCCCATTAAAAAAACGGGGCAGGAATGATGCAAAAAGAATGGGAAAACTATTAAAATCCAAGAAGATCATTCCAGACCTTATTATTTGCTCAACCGCTGTAAGAGCGCAGGAAACGGCCGATTATTTAATTGAGAATATGAAATATAAAAATGAGGTCATTTTCACTGATGCGCTTTATATGGCAGAACCAAAAGACATTCTTACAGCAATTACTGATCATGCAACAGACCAAAAATCAGTTTTGATCATCGGACACAATCCAGGGTCTGAAGCTTTACTGCAAATCTTAACAGGGAAAGTAGAAAGTCTGCCAACCGCGTCTATCGCCTATATCACAGCAAAAATTGACAAGTGGAAAGGTATTATTAAAAACGAAGATGTGAAATTAAAAAAATTATGGCGGCCAAAAGATATTAAATAACTATACAATTAATTGATATACTCACTGTGTTATTTGCAGTGAGTTTTCTTTTAAAGAGTAATTCTATGAAGAGCAATTCGCAGGTCAATGGGCAGCTAAGTATTCAGGAATTAATTGCATCCATCAAACGAGTTAATGACATTCATTATTCTTTGGATGGGAGTAGCATTCTTTACACAACTACCATTGACGGAAAAGGCGAGTTATTTGAGATTGCTGATACAGGGGAAGAGAGAAAACTTTCTCTGGATCTTAATGTGCGAGGTACTGTCGGTTATGGCGGCGGCAATTTTGATATCAGCGAACATTTGGTTGTAGTATCAGAAAAAAGTGGCGGTATCTTCAAGATAAACTTGAAGACAGACCAGCAAATTGCACAGATCACTTCTTCAAACGCAAGAACATCTTCTCCAAAAATCTCCCCCGATGAAAAATGGGTCCTATATGTGTATAACCAGAACGAGATTAATGGTATCGGGATAACTCCTACGCATGGACTTACCTGGCCGAAGCAATTGATTATGGGATCCGATTTTTACATGCATCCCACCTGGCATCCAGATGGTGAGAGGATCGCATGGGTTGAATGGGATCATCCATATATGCCTTGGGACGCATCGCGGATTAAGATCGGCCGTGTGAGTGGAATGAAGCTTAGATTATTTGAAGAGAATTACATAGATGGAAAATTGGATGCATCCGCGAATCAACCCCAATTTTCACCTGACGGAAAATGGCTTAGCTACATTAAACGAAATGGCAATTGGGATGATCTCGTTCTATACAATCTAGATAAACATACAAAAAAATCAATTATCAAAGGGAATGGATTTCATCTTAGAATGCCTGATTGGATACAGGGGTTACGCAGTTATCATTGGGCAAGTGACAGCAGCACAATCTATTTTATAAAATACCATCAGGGAACCGCCTCACTTTCGAAAGTAGCCATTAACACATCAAAGATAGAATCGATCGACATTTTTCCATATACATGGGCTTCACAGATTGCAGTTTCCAGAACATCTAATGATGTTATGTTCATTGGATCATCAAAAGGGGAAACCAATCAGATTATCCGAATTTCAAACAGCAAGATATTACCGAAACTTTTCAAAAGCAACCATCAACAAAAATTCCTCCCCGAAGCTCGGGAGATTTCTTTTTCTACTGATGATGATTCAATGGTATTTGCCTGGTATTTTCCACCTCTTAAGCAAAAGACCCGGGGTGATTTACCGCCTTGCATCCTTAATATCCACAGTGGACCAACAAGCGTTAAGCATTCCGGTTTTTCTTTGGATACTGCATTCTTCACATCTCGAGGATTTGCAATTGTGTACTTGAATTATCGCGGCAGTGTTACTTTTGGATACGATTATCAATATGCCCTTCACAGAAAATGGGGGGAGGTGGAAATCCAAGATGCTGTTCATTTAATTGAGGATTTAAAAAAACACAACTTGGTGAATCTGGAAAAATTAGC
>CAZBCD010000336.1:0-2067 GCA_964490205.1 uncultured Pelolinea sp.
AAATGTTCGTTTTGTAATCCACCACGACCTACCAAATAGTATTGAGAGCTATTATCAAGAAATTGGTCGGGCTGGCAGAGACGGTTTGCATTCCCATTGCTTGTTTTTATTTTCACCTAGCGACTATCGGATTCATAGTAATCATTTTGATGAGTTGCCAGAAATAGAAAGAGATGGATCATACAAAAGACTAAACGCATTAATTGATTTTTCAGAATCTCAGCAATGTCGTAGAATCCCATTGTTAAGTTATTTTGGAGAGGAACGAACGGTTTCTAATTGTGGAATGTGCGACGTTTGTACCCAAGATAAAAGCAGAGAAAGAAACACTGAAGATATTACATCATTTGCCCAGATGTTTATATCTTGCATATTGCGGATAGAACAAAAGGAGGGGAATGGTTTCCATTATGGCGGAACTTATATATCCAAAATATTAACCGGATCAAAAGATGCAAAATTATTAAATAGACGACATGACAAATTGACAACCTATAATATTGGCGGCGTTCTTTCTGTTAAACAATGGCAAAATATTGGAAAACAATTGGTGCAAAAAGGATTTCTAAAAAGAGATATAAAATTCCAAGGACTTTCTGTAACTGAATCTGGGCGAAAAATGCTGTCATCCAAAAACAATGTAATGGGGGCGATTTTAAAAAATATCCCGGTTAAAAACAGAAAAATTTCAAGATCGAAAAAATCAGGACAGACAATTGTAGCATCTGACGATAAATTATTTCAAATACTTAGGAGAAAGCGGAAAGAAATTGCAGACAGAATAGACAAACCTGCGTTTATTGTGTTTTCAGATAAGACGCTTATTGAAATGACAAATCAAATTCCAAAAGACTTAAAAAGTATGAGACGAATTAGCGGGGTTGGACAAATGAAGTTAGATGCATATGGCAATGAATTTCTAAATGAGATTCATAATTATATAAATACAAAAAAAATATCGGTTGACTTGTAATACGTCATACCCAGCGGGACATATTTCTAGTGAGCTAAAGTACTCCTGTCAATTCAGTATATCGCAGCGTCTTTTATGTACATTGTGTTTATATTTTCCATTTATAATAAATACATCTTTCAAGCCAAAGTGTCAAAATTAACAGTCGGGGCGCAAAAACCGCGAACAGATCCGGTATCGAAAAATGCTTATGGAAAGCAGCTTATTTTATCTGCAGGTCGATTAAATAATTCAACCTTATAAGCTTGCACAAGGTAATGATACATGCGTCTAGATGATAAATTTCTTAATCAATTCATACATACTTTCTATGGCTCAGGGACATATGATGGAAGTTTTTGGTTTGTAGGGATGGAAGAAGGGGGCGGGGGTAGTTTGGATAAGGTAATTAAGCGATTTGAGGTTTGGAAAAAATTAGGCGGATCGGAATTAGTCGATCTTTCAGAATTTCATTTTCAATTGAATGTGCCTGAATACTTTACTAATCCAGTGAAATTGCAGCGAACTTGGATGCAGCAAGCTCGTATTGTATTAGTGGCCCAAAATAAAAGTTCAACTATTGCTGATTTAAAAGCATATCAAAAGGATATGCTCGGAAGAAAAAACAAAGAAACTTGCCTTTTAGAACTACTTCCTTTACCATCACCAAGCACTTCTATCTGGAATTACGATGAATGGTCTGGATTATCATTCCTCAAGAATCGAAAAGATTATCGTGAATATTGTCTGCCTTGGCGTAGGGCTCATATTCGCTCTCAAATTCTAGCTCATCAACCTCCAGTTGTTGTTTTTTGCGGTTTCACTTATAAGAGTTGGTGGCAGCAAATTGCTGGCCCAGAAGTGTATTTCATGGAGAAATCCATGATTAAATCCAAGGTTTGGATTGGAAAGCTTAGAAACACATTGTTTTTGATCACAAAACATCCGGCTGCGAGAGGAATTACCAACGATTATTTTGAATTCGTTGGCTCGTTGATTGTTTCACATTTTCCTTAATCTTAACCAAAGGAGTAGAACTACCCATTTGCCTACTGCACCGAAATTGCATCTAAGAAAGCGTCTGTCAAGTATTTTATATAAATGAACTCCTTTAT
>CAZBCD010000337.1:0-2011 GCA_964490205.1 uncultured Pelolinea sp.
ATGATTGTGAACACCTTCGAGAAGAATTGGGTGATTTGCTGCTTCAGATTGTACTGCATTCACAGATTGCTTCAGAAAACGGTGAGTTCTCTTTGTCACAAGTCATTCATGATATCTATAAAAAAATCACCAATCGCCATCCACATGTGTTTGGAGAAATTGAAGTAGGTAGTATCCAAGGAGTAATGAGAAATTGGGAAAAGCTGAAAGATGAGGAAAGGAATAATAAAGACATCAGGAAATTCATCAGTATTCTATCTTCAATCCCCAAAAAACTACCATCTCTTTCAATTGCGCAGAAATATCAGGAGCGTGCTGCAAGAGTTGGATTTGATTGGGAAGAAATCACTCCTGTATTTAAGAAAGTAGAAGAAGAGCTCGCCGAAGTGCAAAGTGCGAAAACAAAACAAGGATTGGAAGAAGAGCTGGGCGATTTGTTGTTTGCAGTGGTGAATTTGGTTCGCTGGAATGGATTTGATGCGGAAAGCGCACTCCGTTTGACAAATGCTAAATTCCGCAGCAGATTTGAATATATTGAAAAAACAATTTCTGCAAGCGGAAAATCGCTAACAGATACCACACTATCTGAGATGGATGCCCTTTGGGAACAAGCCAAGCAAAATGAATTTACTACAGAGGTTCAAAACGGGCAGTAAAATGCCTTAGCAACTCAGGTGAGTAGGTCAGCTGGTAGCCACGATATGATTCGCGCTGGCTAGCTATCTTGAAAAGGATATTGACAACATAATCAGATGGCTTTGAGTATATACTCTGCGTGGGATTGCCAACCGAACAAGCTCTAATTTTGGGTATATCATCTCTCCGCTATCTGGATCGGGATGTGCGAACATTACTGATCCAATCTCAACACCTCGGATTCCACCTTCAAGATACAAAGCAGCTGTTAACGCCTGACCAGGAAATTCGGATTGAGGAATATGTGGAAAGAGTGTTCCCGCGTCAAGATAAATCGCGTGCCCTCCCGGAGGTTCAATGATGGGGATTCCTATTTCCTTGATCTTCTCCGCAAGATAAGCGGTCTGTTGAATGCGATACGCCAGATAATCCTCCTGTAATCCTTCCAGCAGACCGGTTGCAAGTGCTTCCAGATCCCGCCCAGCTAAACCACCGTAAGTGGGAAAACCTTCCCGAAGGATAAGCGCGTTGCAGACATCTTGAAATAACTTATCATCGTTCATGGCTAAGAAACCACCAATGTTCACTATGGCGTCTTTTTTTGCACTCATAAAAGTTCCATCAGCTAAGGAAAAGATTTCCTGAGCGATCTCTAATGGAGAGTGAGATGCATATCCCTTCTCGCGCATCTTGATGAAATAGCTGTTCTCTGCGAAGCGACAGGCATCAATAAAAAAGGGGATATCATATTTTCGATAAACCTTTGAAACAGCTTTAATATTTTCTAATGAGATGGGTTGTCCACCGCCTGCATTATTGGTGATTGTGATACAACCTAAGGGGATATTCTTTGGTCCTTTTTCATTGATGAAGCGTTCCAGTTTCGCAACGTCCATATTTCCTTTAAAAGGTAAAATCTTTTCAATGTTGAATGCATCG
The DNA here is from genome assembly GCA_964490205.1 of uncultured Pelolinea sp. Taxonomy (GTDB): domain Bacteria; phylum Chloroflexota; class Anaerolineae; order Anaerolineales; family Anaerolineaceae; genus Pelolinea. Next base: position 1,576 of record CAZBCD010000337.1, read on the forward strand.
TCAATCACTAAATTTTCTGGACGCCCTCCCTGTGCCCTTATGTTCGCGTCAGTTGTATCAAAGTGCATGTTGGATGGGACGTAAGAACCTGGTTTGACAAGTATCGATGAAAGAATATTTTCGGCAGCGCGTCCTTGATGGGTGGGTACGAAAAAATTAAACCCGAAAATCTTTTGAATCACTTCTTTTAGATGATAATAAGATCTGGCGCCAGCATAGGACTCATCTCCACGCATGATAGAAGCCCATTGATCCTGACTCATCGCGCCGGTACCTGAATCTGTAAGTAGATCAATATAGACATCCTCAGCTGGGACCGAAAAAAGGTTGTACCCGGCATTTATCATTGCTTTTTCCCGTGCTTTTTTATCCTTTAATTTGATTGGTTCAACCATCTTGATGCGAAACGGTTCAGTGGGGTGAGTTGACATTCTTT
>CAZBCD010000338.1:0-2004 GCA_964490205.1 uncultured Pelolinea sp.
TGGAAGTCCTTGAGCAGGCTTTGTTTCATCACAGGAGACCACACTATTTACATTACTAAGTGGTACTAAAAATGGGGTGCACCTCAGAGATCATACACAATTGATATGAAGAATGAATAAAAAATTAATTTTCGAAACAAAAAGAGCGGCCGAAAAATCATTTCTCGTAGGAGTATCTATAATTGGTTCAAACGAGTATATGTCTATTGATGATTCACTACAAGAACTTGCATTTCTCTCTGAAACAGCTGGGTTGGAAATTGCTGGTGTTGAATCACAAATATTATCTAAACCAAATCCAGCTACTTATATCGGTTCCGGGAAAGTTAATGAAGTTAAATTGCTCGCAGAAAGCGTCAAAGCAGATATTGTTATATTCGATACCGAATTATCACCAAGAAACTTCAGGGAGTTAGAAAAATCATTTGGTGAAAACATTAGAGTCATTGATCGCACAACACTGATACTCGATATATTCGGGCAGCATGCGCAGACAAGAGAGGGAAAATTGCAAGTCGAATTAGCGCAATATGAGTACTTTTTACCCCGATTAACCAGAGCCTGGTCTCACCTTGCACGACAAGCTGGCGGTGGCGGAGGGCGAACTGGCAGTTCAGGTGGTGTTGGTTTGCGTGGTCCGGGTGAAACACAATTAGAAGTTGACCGGCGAAGAATTAAAACAAAGATCAGCCATCTAAAAGCAGATCTGGACAAAGTAAGGCGGCACAGACAGCTTCATCGAAAAAACCGGAAACTATCTCAGCTGCCAATTGTTGCATTGGTTGGATATACAAATGCGGGAAAATCTACAATTCTTAACCTGCTAACGAATTCAGATGTTCTTACTGCAAACAAATTATTCGCAACGCTTGATCCCACAACCCGGCGTTTACCTCTGCCATCCGGGAACGTTGTTCTTTTAACGGATACTGTTGGTTTTATTCAAAAACTTCCAACAAATCTTATCGCCGCATTTAGAGCCACATTGGAAGAAATTTCTGAGGCCGATCTACTCTTGCATGTAATTGATATCACTCATCCGAATACAATTGCGCAATGTCATTCTGTAATAAAGACACTAATTGATATAGGCGCTGGAAATATTCCAATAATAACGGTTCTTAATAAAATTGATAAAACAAACAAGCACGAAGAGATTAAAAAAAGATATCCGGAATATGAAAATGGAATATTAATATCTGCAGCGAAAGGAATCGGGATTGATCATCTCTTATCTGAGATTGATCAATTACTTTTTAAAAAATACTCGAAAATTACAGCTAAAATCCCTTATAAAAATGGCAAGCTAATTGCTCTATTTCATCAATTCGGAAAAGTAGAAAAAGTAGAACACGGAGTAGGTTCTGTTATTATCAGCGGAAGTATTCCTGGACGTATGCTAGCCGAATTTGAGCGATACCAACCATCAGAAAATAAGGTTAAATAATAAAAACCGGTAAATACCGGTTTTTCTTTTAATTAAATAATTCTATTTCGCTTCTGCTTCCACGCTTATTACTTCACGGCCTTTATAGAATCCGCAGTTTGGGCATACTGTGTGCGGTAATCTAGATTCTCCGCAATTACTGCAAACCACAAGATTTCTTGCCTTTAAAGCGTCATGCGCCCGCCTTCGGTCTCTACGCCCTTTTGAAATCTTTCTTTTTGGTAATGGTGTCATTTCAGTTTTCCTTCCATAAATCTATCAATAATTAAGAAATGAAATTATAATTTCATTGTCTTGATCTTGTCAAGATAAATGAAAAACAATTTTTTCTCTTCTGAGAATTGGTAAGAGTATAATATCTTTTTAATTTTAAATAGTTCTTTTTAGGAGCTCATTATTCATGCGTAATAAATGGTATTACTGGTTGATCTTGTTGATTTTAATCTGCGCGGTTATTTTGATTGCCTTTCCAGTATTTGATGAATTAAAGATCAAAATATTCAACTGTAATACGTCATACCCTGCGGGACATATTTTAATCTAAGTTAGTAGAGTCC
>CAZBCD010000339.1:0-1978 GCA_964490205.1 uncultured Pelolinea sp.
GTTTGTTGAGTTTCCTTTGAAAGCGGTGTAGGGGCAGCATCCAGTACACGCAATAGGGTGAAATGAGGTGTATGGATTTTTTCAGTGGTGGAGGGCAGCATGATGAGCAAAGAATTTCTTGGAATCCCCCCCACAGCAACCTTGAATGGGTCTGATGTGATGATTATTACAGAATCATAAGTGATATCCAGAACATAGCCGACAAATCGCAGTTCCTCATATTTCTTAGCAGTATTGTTAGCTTCTTCCCCTTCGATGAATTCATTAAGAATTCTTAATGGGTGGTGTTGTTGAGCGGCAACTTCGAAAAATTTTTTCATAATAAGATCCCTCCTTGTGTTTTGTAATTTGTTATCAGTACTTCTCCAGGGTTCATAACCATTTCACCCGGCATAGAACCCGTGCCATGAGTGAAGGAAACTGCATAATTATTCTTATACATATTCAAAATCTTTTCATGAGAAGAAATGGTCAACGCCCATAAGACACCAATTGAATCAAGCTGATTTAACCATCCAGCCAATCTTTGCTGGTCGCCAATTGAAAATTGCTCACCAGAATAATGGGCATTTGATAATTCCAATTGACCAGGTTTATATGGGGGGTCACAAAAAACAAAATCATCCTTGCTACATCGTTTTAATGTCATTTCAAAATCGCAGCAGTCAATATCGATTCCTCTGAGTTCTCTGGATACACTACGGAGCATTTTCAAATCAATAACCCAGCGTCTTTTTTGCCCACCATAACCAACGTTAAATTTTCCTATGCTGTTATGCCGCCACATACCTTTAAAACAAGTTCGGTTGAGGTAAAGCGAGCGAGCCGCACGACCATATAAAGAATATGGCCGGTATACATCTCTTACATGATAATAATCTGCTTTTGTCTCACCAAATCGGCGATAATTCCGCCAAACAGCATCTGCATCGCTGCGTATACCGAGATATATATCAATTAGCTCATTATTGATGTCTGATAGTAGTGCATTTTCCGGGAGGATGGATAAGAATACTGCGCCACTTCCTAAGAAAGGTTCAACATATCTACCTTTGATATTTTTATTGTTAGGTAAACACATCCTCAAGAAAGAAAGCATTCTGCGTTTACTGCCAGGATATCTTAGAAAATTTATCGGATTATTCACTACTCAACAATCTTCTTTCTGGGCCTTCCCCCTTTATTCCTTGGTGTGTTCCTATATTTTTCTACAGATTCAGGTTCGATTAGATAATATCTTACTGGTGTATCCTGAAGTTTTGCATCCAAACGTTTTTGGCGAATCAACCTCTGGACGTAACTTTTCGTACATCCAAGATCTTCAGCCACCTGCGCCACAGTCAATAAGTAATTTACACCCATAAAAACATTATATAACAAAACCTGTCCGTATCTACAAACAAGTTTTGTAAATTGTATAATTTATGCATGGCTGATGACCTTTTCTCAAATCTCATAAGTATCGAAGAAGCTTCTGTTCTTAGTGGACTCTCAAAAAGACACCTCAGATTGCTCCTTGAACAAAGAAAAATCAAGGGCAAGAAGGTTGGAAGAGATTGGATAACCACAAAAGAGGAAGTAGGAAAATATCTATCTACAAACCCCAAGCCAGGACCCAAACCCAGAAAAGGTTGACATTATAACCGCGTACGGTTATAATGTAGTAAATCAATCTTCAGGAGGTCACCATGGGTGGCGGTTCCGGTACCTAAATCTTCACCAATCCCACTTCAAGATGTAATGATCATGTAATCTGGGATTTAATCTCTCCCACGATACTTGCCAGCGTTTATCTGGTAATTGAGTTAGTATTTCTTTTGGTAATTCCTTGGATCTTTTACGGTTGGGTTCAACCATCATCACTTTTATAGGTGGTCTATCCTTTGGAAAGATAATATTTATCTTCATCTTTCGGGTGAAATGATTGATATCTGTTGCCCAAAACCCATCGGATTTGAGGAATCCATTTTTTATTTTC
>CAZBCD010000340.1:0-1977 GCA_964490205.1 uncultured Pelolinea sp.
TTAGATATTTGTTCATTTTTCTCTCCTTTTGTAATTTAAACCATTTGGCTACTAGCCCCAATTATAATAGAATATGTGTTCTATATCAAGGCCCCCGCGTCATTCTCTAGATAGAGTATAAATTGTCTATACTATGTGGGCAACTCGGCAATACTTTATAAAATATACTGATTTACCTTCTAATGCAGAATGAATCTCTTATGCAATTAACTAATCAAACCAGTATCATCTGAAGATTTAGCCCCTCTCTCTATTGTTTCAATCGCCTGCTTTGCCAACGCATACATCTCTTTGTCCCCGCGATTGGTGGTGATGGCCTGCAGGGCAGACAGCGCGCGCTCATCCTGTAACTCACCTAGTGCCTGTATAGCTTGCTTTTGAACTTCGCGCTCTGGATCCTTGAGCATCTTTAAAATAATGGGGACGATGCGTTTGTCGCCGCTGAGCGTCAGTCCGAAGATAGCATGCTGACGCAGCCAGGTTTCGGGATGGTTCAGCGCTTCAGCCAGTAGTTTCAGGCCTGGCGGACCAAACCCGGCCAGTGACTCGGCTGCAGCCTGGCCTACTTCAAAATGCATATCGTAAAGTATCATGCCTAAGGGCTCTTTTGCGCGTGTATCGCGGATATGCCCTAACATTGTAGCAGCGTACCGACGCACAGCGCCTTCGCTATCGTTCAGCGCTTCCAACAGCGGATCTACGACTAGCTCGCCAAAACTTTCGATCGTCTCGAGCAGATCTTGAGCCGCACCCTCGCGTTCGTACCACCAAAAAGGATCACGCAAGGCCAGCATCAAGAAAGGGATGGTTTGTGGATGTTCAGTTCCTCCCAGCGCTTTAACGGTTGCTTGTCGAACTTCGATCTCTGAATCTTCCAGCAACAGATCAGCCATGTTGTCAAATGTTTCTGGAAGTTTGAATTTTCCCAAGGCCTTGACAGCTGCAATGCGCACATCGGGTTCACCGTCTTTGAGGGCTTCGCGAAGTGGTTCTACGGCAGCCTGATCACCGATGGCTCCTAAAGCGTTGGCTGCCTGTGCCCTGACAGTATAAAACTCACCGCGAAGGGCAGTCAATAATGCGGGGACGGCACCCGGGTCCTTTGTCTGGGCCAGGATTTCGGCAATTCGTCCGCGGATGAGGGGATGGTCATTTAATAAGGAATGCGTCAGTGCAGGAGTGGCGGTAGGACCTATCCGTACAATGATTTGTCCATATAGTGGAAGCAGGCTTTGGTCTTCAGTTTGAATCGCTTCAACTATGGCGGGGACTGCTTCGGTACCCAGTTTTAATAATTCTGCTGCGGCCTGCTTGCGCTTGGAAACATCCTTCAGCTGTCTGATCAGTTTGCGTGCTTCATCATTCTTTGAGCCGGTTAGCCAGTTCATCTAGTGTTCATTGTACAATACTTTGTCTCTATCAAAACGTATCAAAATTGAAGATTTTGGGTTACTTCTTGTACAATTCTTACAAAAAAGGTAGGATTTTTAGATATAATCCCGCTGTACGGGATATGTTTGAAACGCCCCGCCGGGTCGAACCCCCGGCCGTTTACGAAGGGTTCACCCATTCGCAAGGTTCTGGAGAAATGATGAATAAAGAGAAGCAATTACAAATGTATCGTGAGATGGTATTGATTCGCCGCCTGGAAGAACGCGGCGCGGAACTGTACCAGGCTGGCAAGATCGGTGGTTTCATGCACCTTTATATCGGCCAGGAAGCTGTTTCGACCGGGTTGATCGCAGCACGTGAGCCACGCGATCGCGTGATCACGGCTTACCGCGATCATGGCGTGGCGCTCAATTGCGGGATTTCAGCCAACGAAGTGATGGCAGAATTGCTCGGCAAAGCCACCGGTATTTCAGGGGGTAAGGGCGGCTCAATGCACATGGCCGATCCCAGTAAGAACATGTGGGGTGGACATCAGGGCTTTCTTAAAGTAAGGTATAAGGGTTGAAAAAAGAGACCTTCCTCGGC
>CAZBCD010000341.1:0-1972 GCA_964490205.1 uncultured Pelolinea sp.
GCATACGGAGATGTAATGACTCGTGATATTCTTGCATATATCCGAGCGATCATGATCGGGAATGCCTGGGGGAATATGTTTGACGCGCTGCGCCTGCGGATGAAGGGTAAACCGAGCATGGAAACAACTCTGTGGGAAGAGCTGGGAGTGGTGTTTGGAATCGTGGGCATGATGCCGGCGGTGTTCATCCAGCAAGCGATAAAAAATTTAGTGTAAGACGAGAAGTCTGCACATAGTAGCTGATAATTAACACCAGAATTTTCATTAGTGCAATCATAAAGAGCACACAGCACGACGCAGCAACCCCCTTCTTTTAATAATCATGTAATCCCGAACCCCGCGTGGCGGGGTGTGGCGATCCTCTTCTCCTGTGTTTATCTTGTTTTCTCTTCATGACATCCTGAGGTTGGAGACTTTAGGATCTCGGCCTGCACTCATCTGCCCTAAAATAACTGTCATCGCAAAACATACCTCAGGATATTGCGAGGAGGCGTGCAATGCCGACGTAGCAATCTCTTCCAAAAAATCTGGAATCCGAGAATTCCTCAAGGGAGAAAATTGAGGATCCCTGACCGCCGACGCCATCCAGGTGTGCGTGGGTTAGGAAGAAGTGAGTATCCGCAGAATAAGTGTCAATCTCCTTTTTCCGTATTTGTATTCTCAATAAAACCAGTACTTTATCTCATTAATTCTACAGTGCACACAACAGAGGATCACTTCTCTGCTCTTGCGATGACAGGAATATGAGTGTCATTGCACAACTTTTGATTGACAGGAGGTTGTGCAATTTATATAATATTGTATAGAGAATCAAACTCAAAGGAAGGTGGTTTCATATGAAATCACAGCGTTTGAGATTGAGCCGGATTTTCTTAGCAGTAATTGTCCTTTTCACCGTTCTATTCAGCGCTTGCAAGCCAATCTCACGAAATACTCAAAAAGCATGGATTGATGTGCCCTTCAAGAATTCATCCTATCAGGCGGGTGAAGCTATCCATCTGCAGGCGCATGTCTTCGCAGGGAGCGGCGTGGCTGAAGTGCAATGCTCGATTGATAGCATCCCATATCACCGCGGCGCGCCGGCAGAACCCGGCAGCAGCTTCAGCATTTACTCACAGGATATTGTCATCAATGATCCGGGAGAGCATATCATCTCGGTGGCCGCGTATGACGCTGACGGGAATCCGAGCAATCCCGCATTTGTGGCTGTTACTATCACCGAACCAGAGGAGATCTCCCCATCACCAACCGCGCCTGAAGCGGCACCTGTCGCGCAAGAAACCGCCGCACCTGTCGCAGAGATCTCGATCTCTTTTTGGGTGGACCAAAGCCAGATACAGCAGGGTAACTGCACGTATCTGAACTGGAATGTGAAGCACGCGGATAATATTGTGCTTGATGGAAGCAGCGTTGTTGCCAATGGTTCTAAGCAGGTTTGCCCTACCCAGAGCACAACCTACACGCTGAATACCAGCAGTACGGCAGGACAAAAGGGAGAATCATTGACAATTTCGGTGACCAGCCCACCGCCTCCAGCTGATCAGGACCCGCCGGTTATCTCCAGCGTCAGCCATTCACCGGGAAAGATCTGGAATTATTACACCTGCGGAGCGGACACATTCACAATCAGCGCTGTGGTCAGCGACGCGTCCAGCATTAGTAATGTGTCTATCCGCTTCCGTGTAGTGAAGGGCGGAGAATCCGGTTCCTGGGTGGAACGCTTCATGAGTGGGTCGGGTGGGAACTATCAAATCACCGTTGGTCCCAACGACCTAAAACAGAGCATGGCCAAGTATAGAGGATTGGTGGAGTACACCATTTCCGCTGAAGACGCAGGTGGAAACACTTCTCAAAGCGGACAGAAGACCCTCGAAGTCGGGGAGTGTTTATTGTAAAAGATAAACGAGCCGGAAAATGAAAACTTGAATTCAACTAGTAAGTGCAACTTTGCAAGTGTTAGAGAGGTAAGCTG
>CAZBCD010000342.1:0-1964 GCA_964490205.1 uncultured Pelolinea sp.
ACTCTCCTGTGGTATTCTTAAATAATCACGGTTGCACTTGAGACTTGAATCCAGTATCTTATTTTACAACGATTTGCACCCAAAATCGTGCAAAATTGATCCCAAGGTTTGATTGGACTCGCCACTCACCGCGATATGTACCAGATGTGGATGGAGCAGTTAGGTTTACTGTTAGTGTGATGCTCTCTCCTGGCGAAACCGTTTCAGGCAGATATGTGAAGGTATCTCCACCCATCGCATCCCCACTTAGAAAAATAAGCCGGTAATTTGTGTTCCAATCACAATAACCGGTATTCTTGATTATCCAGCTCTTGATGAAACCATCACCGGAGGTAAACTCCGTATTGTCAGGAACCGTTTCGGAAATAAAAATAGCATTCAGGCAGCCCCCCGGCGTACCGATCACGTAGCTGTATTCATACGCATAATATGTTTGTGGTTCTTGTGTTGGAAAAGGAATGGGAGTAGGCTGCTCCGCAATCACAGCTTCGCTCTCCATATCTTGATCCATATCTTCCATTTCCGCAAATTTCTCATCAACCGCTTCGGCCACTTTTGTGGCAATTATGGACTCAGTATCCATGAAAAATAGTCGGCACCCTCCCAATAGAAAACTGATTAAGAAAAACCCGGCAATAATTATTGTTTTTCTTTTCATTTGATCCTCCTAAGTATGGTAAATTTCTCTTGACACAAAAGAGTTATGCGGATCTTTCTTAAACGTATCCGAATTACTTACATAAACATAATACCATGCATAATTTGATTTGATAGCTGAGATCGTTGGGAAAAATGAAATAGTACAATTGAAAAACGCTGTCATAAAGAAATATCCTTCACCTAATTATCCGTTTGTTCCACTCTTCGATTACAACAGGCAGATAGAACAATATCTTCATTTACCAAATGAAAAGTAAAGGAAAAAGTCTGGCTGGTAAAAAGATTTCCTCTCCCTATTGGGGAGAGGAATGATCCAAGAGATTTTTTTCAATCAGGTTTATATCACTTTGACCGCACAAGCAAATTATCAAAGTGATTCACCGCAGATACGCCCTCTCCGCCCCAAACAATCAGCCCGAAGTCCGGATCTACGGCGTTGATCCCCTCATGGGTTACAAGCAGTTCATCATTCACATAGAATTCCAACAATTTACCCTCTACGACAGCAGTGATGTTGTTTGTCCCATCCCACACGATCGCGTTGTTGCTTCCGCTGTCTATATTTCCCAAGAAGCGGTTCGCCTCTTCGTCAGAAGACCCGGTCAACACAAACCGCCCCTCATTATTGATCATAAAGAAATATACGATCTCAACCGAAGTACTTCTCACGAACACACCCCATGTGCAATCACGGAACTTGCTGTCCATAAATCCATCCACCGATAACATATAATCATGCGCAGCTCCCACATTAACCGGGAAAATGAATCCAGTCGTGTAGCCGGATGATACTTTCGTTGAATTATCCAGCACATATTCTCCGCTTTCAACGCGCGCTGAGGTCCCCTGATCTTGCCCCGTCCACAGGAATGTGTCAGAATCAAACGTCTCACAAACCAGTGTATCCCACTCTTGTTTATAGGGAGAATTAATCGAACAAACTGCTGGGGCTGGTACCTCGGGGACATCAGGTATTGGAGGTTCCACAATTTCTTGTTTCGCGTCAGCATCCGGCGGGGGTTCATCGCCGGTCGGTGATCCGTTAGCACCATTTCCATCATCCCCATTTGTTGCGCATGAAGAAAGGATAATCGAAGCCATCATGAGAAACACCAAAAATACACACCTTTTTTTCATCTCTCCTCCAATCAGATACTTTTTCATTATTACATCTATTCGAATAAAATGATGTTCATCCCTTGCTTATTCATTATGCGTGTTTTTAATATAAAAAACAAGCAGTAGTCTCACGGTGCTGAACCCCAAAATTAGCACCACCCGTAAATGTGTGAAATCTCCTCAAA
>CAZBCD010000343.1:0-1957 GCA_964490205.1 uncultured Pelolinea sp.
TTGATTAGATTCTGTATAGGGAGGATACCTCTTTTATTCTTTATACTAGTAGGTTAGGGGTTCGAATCGCGCAAAAACCTAAAGCATGCTTGCCGAAGCACACTTTGATCACTACTCATGTACACAACCCAGAAAGATTATAATAATTAAAAGAACCCTTGTGACTTCACACAACCAGAGTTTATCGATCGGGTTTATGATAATAAGAAAGGAAATATCTTTTGGGGTAAAGGGATGAAAGTTGATCACTATATTTCAATCAACGAATTACGCATAAGCCTTATTGATGAGATCATCAAATCAGTGGGACTGCCGCGCACGCCATTCTGGCGAAATGTTTTCTCGCCGATTTTCTGGCTGCCCACTGACCGCTTTTCACGATTTGGATCCAATTTTGATAAGTTAGTTGCTAAGAGCGGTTTTAATAAGGCCATAAAAAATGCCCTAACATTCTTTGTTGGTGATGTGGAAGTGCATGGCGGGGATAATGTTCCCAAGAGAGGTCCCCTGCTGGTGGTGTCCAATCACCCCGGTACGTATGATGCGGTGGCGATTGCCGCGCATTTGTCCCGTGATGATGTGAAGATTGTTTCAAGCGATATCCCCTTCATCCAAACTATGAGAAACGCAAACCGCCATTTTCTCTTCACTACCAGAGATACTTATAAACGAATGATTGTCATCAAGCGCGCGATTCGACATTTGAAGAGCGGCGGTGCGATTTTGATCTTCCCCAGCGGGCATATTGATCCAGAGCCCGCATTCATGCCGGATGCAATGAAGGAATTGGAAACGTGGTCACGCGTGGTGGAAATCTTTTTGGACAAGGTACCGGAGGTTTATATCCAAGTGGCAATTGTGAGCAATGTGCTTTCAGCTAGATATTTGAAAAATCCACTCACGCGGCTGAGAAAGCATGGGCGGGATCGACAGCGTATCGCTGAATTCATTCAAGTTATCAATCAAATGGTCTTTCGAAGAAAGTTTCATGACATTCCCAAGATCACTTTCGCAGAAGCATTTGGATTGAAGGAGATAAATGAAAGCAGCAGCACAAAAGCGGTCATGCCGTATGTGATTACTCGCGCGAAAGAGATGATGGCACTACATATCCAGGCGGATCGATAAGGTTTTATAGATACAGTGAAAAATATTAAACACTGATTCTAAATTCGGGTACTGAGCTCTTCATTAAGAATTCGGAGCGAAAAGAAGATTTCTATCTACGGTTTTCTAAAGTAATTGGTCTACTTTTTCTACCTCAATAACAAGCGCTCCTCTGGCCCAAGGAAATTTTGACTTGGCTAATTCTGCAAGTTTTCCCGAAGCGATGATTTCTGCTCGACCAACAAGCCGGTAGCCCGTTCCCGGGCCATTTTTCCCTTGAACCTGTTTTGACCCAATCAGCAGCTCAATTCGATTATCGTCTTTCAAATTGCTTTCTGTCTGATGATAGCCGCCGACAGGAATGATGATTGTTTTCCCATCATTAATATCGAGTGATCTAATAAAATCACCCCAGGAAGCCACCAGGTGAGGGCCATTTTCCCCATACGTAGCTATCGCTACTACCTCGGTTTTTTCAATTACGTCTTTTATTGTTGAAGTAAGTATATTCATATCAAAATTATACTTCATATTAATAGATGATTTGCAATCGAGTATCCATTATGGCAGCATTTGGCTAATTAAGTCAGACACCTGCAATACTAAATAGGAGCCTGACAAGATTATTCGTGGTTTAGAGATATATCAAACGATGTTCCTATTCGCCACTCTTCTATATGAATAATATTAATTGATGAATTTCCAAACTATCCTAATTTCATCGCTATTCAATTTAAGCTGACTTAGTCGATCTAAGTGAAATAAAACTAAAGAGAAATATTTGCTATTTTTAGGTTCTTGAATTCAACTAGCAAGTGCAACTTTGAAAGCGTAAGAGAGGTAAGCTGCG
>CAZBCD010000344.1:0-1950 GCA_964490205.1 uncultured Pelolinea sp.
CGCAGCTTACCTCTCTTACGCTTTCAAAGTTGCACTTGCTAGTTGAATTCAAGGGTATTAATGGTTAAGAAAAAGGGAAAAAAACACAACCTTCCAGTTGTTGAAGACGCTGCATGTGCGACCGGGAGTGAAATCCTATGGGAGGGAAAATGGGAGAAAATAGGTAAACCACATGGTGATGTAGCCTGTTTTTCTTTCCACCCACGTAAAGTCATCACCACTGGTGACGGTGGCATGCTAACAACTGCAAACCCGGAATATGATAAACAGTTTCGTCTGCTTCGTCAGCACGGCATGTCGGTTCCGGACACAGTCCGCCACAAATCCAAACAGGTGATATTGGAGTCATATATTTTACTTGGATATAATTACCGCATGACGGATATCCAAGCAGCCGTCGGACGCGAACAGATCAAACGGCTGCCAGATTTGGTCCATGAACGACGTAACCTTGCAAACCGCTATCATAGGCTGTTAAAGGAAATACCGGGTATCAAACATCCAATGGAACCTGCTTTTGCGCACAGCAACTGGCAGAGCTACTGCTTAAGGATTCCTCAGCATCTAAATCAGCATGATGTAATGCAGCACATGCTGGATCATGGAATAGCCACAAGGCGCGGTGTGATGTGCGCCCACCGCGAACCGGCATATCCTCGCAGCACATGGTCCTGCGGCATTGATGAAGATGAATGTGATTGTGAAGAATATTCATGTGCTCGATTAAGGGAGAGCGAACTGGCACAGGATACTGGCCTTATCATTCCTCTGTTCAACAACATGACTGAAGAAGACCAGGATCTGGTGGTAAAAACCTTAAGAAATGCCTGTGTTACTGATAGATGAATCGGTAAAAGAATATGTCTGAATATGATAAGGAACGCTCAAGTGCGTTATATAAATCACTAAGCCAACCCTGGTTTTATAAGTTAACAAAAGTAGTTCTTTCCCCGGGCGGTACAAAAAATCTGATTAGAAAGATAAAATCAATTCTTGATTCTCTACCTGCCTCTTCTTCTTACCTCGATATAGGGTGCGGTCCACGATCCTTGTTAAATGAATTGGATATTCAAGTATATGGTGTAGATATTTCCTTTCATTATGTAGCGAAAAATAATATCTACGGAAATTACGGAGCAGTTGCATCTGCATCAGACCTGCCATTTGCAGACGGATGCATTGATGCGGTGTGGTCAATTGGAGTATTTCACCATCTGCCAGATTCATTATTCGAAAAAGCGTGCAAGGAAATGCAACGTGTTTGTCGTAAAGGAGGATACACAGCCATACTTGATGCTGTTTTTCCGAAGTCTATTTGGCGTTCCCCAATCGCAGCTCTTCTGCGAAAGTTAGACCGGGGAAAATATGTACGTGACCAGAAAACGTTTGAACAGATGGTTGCAAAATTTGGCGAATGGTCTTTTGATCGGTTTGCTTATGCATGGAATGACCTAGAAGCTATTATTGCTTTACAGATCAAGGTTTAAAGTATGACATAGAAAATAATCAAACCCAAACCGATGGAATAAAAAAACATCAAACAAATCAGATTCCGCTACTATCAGTTATTTCTCCAGCATGCAATGAAGCAGACACAACCAGGAAAAAAGCAGGTTCAAAGAAAGCCAAATCATCAATCTTTCGCTTCTGGCGTGATCCTTTCTTGGCTTGAAGATAATGATCCAAAAAGCTGTGTAAGTCACCGTGTTCTTGAATTGCCTGCGACCAACGAATTATTGTCCGACGGGAAACGCCAAGATGTTTAGCGATATGGCTCTTGGGTATTTCCTGTTCTAATAACTCCCATGCTATTGCTATTTTTGTCATTTGTCTCATCTCCATAGTTTCTCACGGAGTGTGACATATTAAAGTTTAATACAGCGGGGGGTTATTTTTGAATGCTGGATTCAAGTCTCAAGTGCAACCGTGATTATTTAAGAATACCACAGG
>CAZBCD010000345.1:0-1936 GCA_964490205.1 uncultured Pelolinea sp.
AACCCGGAATTAGTCCAGGTATCTGATAAGAAAGAGAAAGGGATTGAAGGATGCCTCTCTGTACCGAACCTGTATGGTGAGGTTGAACGGTCGCAATCGGTCACGGTGCGCGGGCAGAACCGACACGGAAAAAATGTTACTATCAAAGCGAATGGTTGGTTGGCGCGCATTTTCCAACATGAAATTGATCATCTCAATGGGATTCTGTTCGTTGACCGAGCGGATGAGCTTTACCAACCCGAAGATGTGCCAGATGGAGAACGTGTATAACGTTTCACGGACGGTATGATAATCCGGCAGCTCTCTCTGACGAATTTCCGTGCTTTCAAGCGCCTGGAAATAGAATTCCCATCTAATCTTAATATAATCGTAGGGGAAAATACACAGGGGAAGACAAGTATATTAGAAGCTGTGCATCTGCTCTCATTGCTTACATCACCTATTGCTGGACATGACCGACAAATGATCCGCTTACTTGCATTAGAGGATAAAATTCCTGTTGGGCGGTTGGTAGCAGTAGTTGAGAAGGCAAGCAAAGTGCACAGTATCGAAGTCCGATTGATCATCGGAGGTGGTGGAAATGGTACTCCGCGACTGCGCAAAGAAGTAATCATAGATGGCAGCAAGCGTAAGCTGCTGGATGCGGTGGGTTATTTTAATTCGGTTATTTTCCTCCCTCAAATGATGCGCATCATCGAGGATGGTCCAGACGAACGCCGAAAATACCTGGACCGCACACTCTCCCAGGCTTTTCCTGGATATGTACGTGCTTTGAGCGCTTACCATCAGGGCATTACCCGCCGCAATGCACTACTTAAGCAGATCTTTGAGCAGGGCGGCAGCCGAGACCAATTGGTGTACTGGGATGAATTGATCACGGAACATGGTGCTGTGATCATTCACACTAGAGTAAATGCGATTCGAGCACTGAGTAAATACATGTATCTACAGTACGAAAAACTGACCTGCGGCAAAGAACGGATCATGCTTTCTTACATGCCATCTGTTGTATTAAATAAAGAGGGCAGGGAACAACCAAGTTTTAACGTAATAAACGAGGCCGCTGAAGATATTTCAGTGGATGTGATCAAGAAAATATTCCTGAGCCAGTTGAAAGACCAACAGAATGAAGAAGTACGAAGAGGTGTTACGACGATAGGTCCACACCGCGATGAACTGCGTTTTATTGCCAACAACCGTGACCTGGGTATCTATGGATCTCGTGGGCAAATTCGCACGGCTGTAATGGCACTTAAATTAGCGGAAGTGTACTGGCTGCAGGCACAAACTGGGGAAACGCCAGTTCTGTTGTTGGATGAGACGCTAGCGGAATTGGATCAACAACGGCGGCAGGATCTGCTGGGGGTACTGGAGCAAAATTCGCAATCGATTCTGACGACCACCGACTTGCGCCTATTTGACCCTACCTTCATAGAAAAATGCAGGGTTTGGTACATCAACCATGGGAAGATCATGGAAAACAATGGGTTGATTTGAAGTATTCAAATTGACAGAAGATATGACTCATTGGCAGCAACGAAAGAAATATAAAATATCTCTTAAGAGGAAAGAGAACACCAGATGAATGAAATTCTTGAAAAACTATCAGATGGTGATTTACGCTCAGAGGGCAAGTCAGCAGAAGTTGCTCCGGAAATCATAAGTAATCCAGCTTTGCTAAATGATTTGGTTCTAGGGCTGGGCAGCAAAAATAAAGTTATCAGGGGAAGGTCCTGTATGACAATGGAGATTATATCCCGGCAACATCCTGAATTGTTGAACGATGTTGTACCACAGTTGATAGAACTTGCATTGATAGATAGCGTAACGCAGGTAAGATGGCATATTGCTGAAATATTCGGTAATGTGCATATTAGAGATGAAGATATTGAGCGGATTATTCAAATATTATTGGAGTATCTGAAAGATAAGAGTA
>CAZBCD010000346.1:0-1927 GCA_964490205.1 uncultured Pelolinea sp.
GTGGGGGTGGACATCGTCGTCGAGTCCACTGGCCTGTTCCGGGACCGCGACTCGGCCGGCGCCCACCTGGGAGCCGGTGCCAAGAAGGTGCTGATCTCGGCCCCGGCCAAGGGTGAGGACGTAACCGTGGTCCTATATCTCTGAGCTGACTGCTCGTGTAAATGATGAAGGATGGGATGTCACAATCTTAAACTGGTTAAAAGTAAGTCGTTTCAGAAAAAATGATTGCATATTCGTTTTTTCAGTCGGGGGAGGTAATGATGAGAAAAACATCAGCAATAATATCGTCCAGGTTGTTAAATATGCGAAAGAAATTGGAGCCAAAGTGATTGGTGTTGTTGGGAAAGATGGAGGATATACAAAAATGGTGGGGGACGCTGTAGCTTTAATCCCCATAATCAACACCGATCATATTACACCACTTACAGAGGGCTTTCAGGCCATCATTTGGCATCTTCTAATTTCCCATCCAAAAGTTCAGGTGAATCCTACGAAATGGGAATCGACTAAGTAATGATGAATGTAGAATGAAAAATTAGAAATGAACTATTAATAAAGACGTTACACTTATGAAGAAACTTAATGTTAAACTATTTGCTGATGGCGCTGAAAAAGCTGGGATGTTGGAAATGTATAAAAATCCATTGATTTCGGGTTTTACAACAAATCCAACGTTGATGAACAAGGTAGGTATAACCAATTATAAAAAGTTTGCCCTTGATATCTTGTCACACATTAAAGATCGACCGATTTCGCTTGAGGTATTTTCTGATGATTTCCCCGAAATGGAAAGGCAAGCGTTGGATATCGCCTCATGGGGTTCAAATGTCAATGTAAAAATTCCAATCACTAATACAAAAGGTCAATCGAGCGCTACCCTGATCGGAAATCTTGCAAAAGCAGGTGTGAAGCTCAATGTTACCGCGATGATGACTGTTGACCAGGTTAGAATTACTCTGCCAGCTCTTGAAAGGGGACCAGGTGGTTATGTTTCCGTTTTTGCAGGTCGTATTGCCGATGCAGGAATAGACCCAGTTCCAATCATGACAGAAGTGGTGAAGATGTTAGAAGATTATCCAGATATTGAACTGATTTGGGCCAGCCCACGTGAACTGTTCAACATCGTTCAAGCAGATTCCATAGGATGTCATGTAATTACAGCAACAAATGATATTCTGAAGAAACTTCCAACTCTCGGAAAAGACTTGACACAATTTTCATTAGAGACTGTTCAGATGTTTTACAACGATGCTCAGGCAGCTGGATTCAGCATCTAGTACTTAATAGAAATTTCGCAATAATAAAGAAGCCAGGATTAACTTGTTCGTTTTTCCTGGTTTTTTTTATTAATTACCTCTACCCAGACAATCCAAAGAAGGAATATGCCAAGATATATAAATGGCCGGAATATCCAATCATGAACAAGGCTAAAATGGCTCCCATAATTAGCAGAATATAGTGAAATGCCAGTGAATCGTATCAGATTCAACACATGAATAACTAGTATGGATACTGGGATATACCAGATTTTGGTTTTCCATGGTCCAGGGTAAATAAGGAATAAGATAATCACTAAGAAAAACTGTTGTAGCCCCGAACACCCATATTGCATCTCGATTTTAAATCCATTCGGTAATTCCAATACATCCCCTTCAATAACACATCGCATTGAAAAGAGGTGTTTCATTATCCAGCTATTTGTTATTAGAAGGTTGTTCGTTAAAAACTCTATTATCTTGGAAAGAAAAGGAACTGAGATAATATCAGGTTCAAAATACTTATAAAGTAAATGAAAAAACGTTATAATAACAGCAAATACAACTAATCCACTTAACCCTTTCAGATTTTTCCAATCGACAAACGAAGTTTTTATATTACTTACCTTATCTTTCATAAATCCCAAATAATTCTAACAAACTTGAAAGGC
>CAZBCD010000347.1:0-1919 GCA_964490205.1 uncultured Pelolinea sp.
GTATTAAAGTTCCTTTATCTTGTCAATTTTGTCATTTGTTTTTCAACACCCTCAATTTGGGGGCTTGACAGTTTTGCTAATCAATAAATAGGCATGATTGACTTCAAGAGAATCTTCTAAGTCCATTATTTTTAGAAATATGGATGATATCATTCTCGCAAGTAAATCTGATAATTTGAAACGGATATCATATAAATGACAAGAAAAATAGTTACTATAGTTGGAATGAGTGGTGGAGTGGATTCTACGGTTGCCGCTTACATTTTAAAAGAGCTAGGACATCAAGTTTTGGGGATCACAATGAAAATTTGGTCAGGTGAAGGAAATCCCCAAGGATCAATAAAAAATGGTTGTTACGGATCCGGTGAGATTCATGATATCCATGAAGCTCAAAACGCCTGCAGCCGATTGGCTATTCCTCATCACATTATTGACTTAACCCAAGAATATGCTTCTTCAGTACTGGAAAATTTTTTCGATGAATACACACGAGGACGAACTCCAAACCCATGTATTTTATGCAATCCCTTAGTGAAATTTGGAGCTTTGCTTGAAAAGACCCAATCAATGGGAATAAAATTTGACCGTTTTGCGACAGGGCATTATGCACGAGTGAACTTCAATGGATCCGAAAATCGTTATTTCCTTAGAAAAGGTGCGGATCATAAAAAAGACCAGTCGTACTTTCTCTACCAATTAAAACAATCCCAACTAAAACAAACGATTTTTCCGATTGGTGACATATATAAAGCTGATGTAAGAACTTTAGCTCGTGAGGCCGGGTTTACTGATTTTGCTGATAAACCAGAAAGTCAGGATTTTTTTGACGATGGTGAATATCGAGATCTTTTTGACGCATCCAGGATGCAAAAAGGTAATATATTGGATATGCAAGGAAAGATTCTCGGAGAGCATAATGGAATCATTAATTTTACTATTGGTCAACGAAAGGGATTAAATATTGGCGGAAGTGTTCAACCTTTGTATGTGCTTAGAAAAGATACTATTAGCAATAATATTATCGTTGGACCTAAGAAATATCTTGCAGTAGACCGGCTTATAGCATACAAAGCCAATTGGATTGCTTTTGAGAAACTTGAAGGTCCGCTAAATGTAAATGCACGTCTTCGTGCCCATCAGAAAGAAATATCCTGCGTCATCAAATCCCTTTATGATGGGTCTGTTGAAGTAAAGTTTGACGCACCTCAATTCTCGGCCACACCTGGACAATCTGTTGTGTTTTACCAGGATAATACCGTAATTGGAGGAGGTATTATTAAAGATATCCATAATATAGTTTATCAAGAGTGATCGAAAGAAAGGCTGATATGGATTACGAGATGAAACCTGAAGAGATACTGCGCTATTCCCGCCAACTTATAATCCCTGAGATTGGTCTTCAAGGCCAAAAAAAATTGAAAAGATCATCAGTATTAATTGTGGGTTGCGGGGGATTGGGCTCACCCACCGCGCTTTACCTGGCCTCATCAGGTATTGGACGCATCGGCCTGGTAGATTACGATCTGGTTGAATTATCAAATCTTCATCGCCAGCCGATCTACAGAAATGAAGATATCGGAAAACCAAAAGTGATTTTAGCGCAGGAACGTTTGCTGAGTATTAATCCCGAAATTCATGTGGATACATATAATGAGCTTTTTACTTCCCAAAATGCCGACAAGATTGCGCAGTCGTATGACATAATAATTGATGGTACCGATAATATTCCAACTCGCTATCTAATTAATGATCTGTGTGTTTTTACCGATAAACCCTATGTGTATGGTGCTGTTTATCGTTTTTTTGGTCAGGCAAGTGTTTTTCATGCTTCAAAAGGTCCTTGTTACCGTTGTTTAATGCCCATCCCGCCATCTCCCGAATCAGTTCCTTCCTGCGCGGTGACCGGAGTTGTCGGCTTC
>CAZBCD010000348.1:0-1915 GCA_964490205.1 uncultured Pelolinea sp.
GCTTTTTTCAAATGCCTGAAAATCATTCTCTCCCGCCAGCAATCCCACATAGTAAACCTGGGGAACGCCAGGCGTGAAGAACTGGATCGCCCGCGCAGCGAGATACGCATCATCGTCGCAATCCAGCAGCGAATAGTATGTCCCTCTAATTTGGTGTACATCAAAACCATCTGGGTCTTTATGCTTGGGAGAGTAAATAAGGCTCAGATTTCCGCCTCGTTCAATACATTTATCAACAATTTTTCTTGCTTCACTACTCTTATAAAGGTCATTCAAATCCGGCTTAACAGGTACACCATCGTGGCAATCAAGCATGGTGAATTGTTTTTCAGGCCGATAGTTGAGATAAGCATACAATCTTAAGCTTGACTTATTGAAAAGCGTATCAAGAACCATATAAGGGAGAATAAAGTCATATATCCAATGACCCTGCTCAGTTAATTTATTTTGTGTCTTGTAATGGGCATGCACCTCTGGTAATAATTCAATGCCCATGGAGTTAGCCAAATCCGTGACCCAATCCAAGAATTTAAAAATCTCCGGCTCAACAAAAAAGCACGATGTACCTGGTTTCTTGACCACGTAACCAACCGCATCCAACCGTACGATCTTCACCTTGTTTTTACTGAAATTCAACAGGAATTTGGTGAGTAACTGGCGAGTAACAGGTGAGTTAATATCCAAATCTATCTGCTCAGAAGGATCAACTTTTCCAAAAGTTGTCCAAACCTTCTCAACTTCCCCAGTTTCTTTAATAGTGAAATCGGAAAAAGGCTTAGTCCTGCGCAGAAATATTTTTTCAACTTCTTCCTGCGACGGGTTTCCATCTGGCCAGATCTTATCCATAGTAATAAACAGATCCGCAAATTTAGATTTCCGCCCTCTTTTTAGAAAATCTTGAAAAAAGGATGATTTGGCAGAAATATGATTGACCATCAAATCAAGTAAAATTTCATGTTTTTCACCGATGCGTCGGATATCGTCCCATGTACCAAATTCCGGTTCGATTTCCAAATAGGTCAAGGGAGCAAAACCCCTGTCTCCTGAAGAAGGAAAGGGAGGTAGAATATGAATTCCACCCTTGAAGATATCTAGAAAGTGCGTTTCTAGCACATTGAGAAGTGTTATTAAATCACCACCCAATGAATCGGGGTATGTGATGAGTTGCACTTGATTTTTAATCGCCATCTAAAACCCTTTTATTTCACAACAACGACATCATAGTCTTTAGTAATCACAAAATCTGCTAACAGCTTATGACCGGCAATAATTTTATGTTCTATAGCCAGAACTTGCTCAATAAACGGATCACCTACTTCATTACCCCGGTTTCTTTTTTGCCTGTGTTCTAGAGTCTGCGACCTGTTTCTGGTAATAAACACCTTTTTATCAACGTGCTTAAGTAAAGATGTATAAGTTCCTTCTGCGATCACAACTCTAACACCATCCAAGCTGATAATTTCATCCTCAATAGAATTCTTGTCATAGTCAACCAGAGGTTTTAAGATCTTATTTTCCCCTTCGATCGCGTCTCTCAAATTTTGATCTAAAACGTCCAATTTCACTTCCACATGAGGTCCTAGCCATTCCGGGTCCTCACGCCGCCTAACATCATTTAGTTTGGGTGGTAGAACAAAATAATCATCTTGCCCTAACAGCACAGATTTGATCCCATATTTTTTAATATAATATTGAAAACTGTCATATCCATAATAATTTTCTTTTGGCGTGTAAATCATACTTTTTATTTTCTCATTATAAGTTTGGTATTCACTATGGCTCGTGTTTCTTGTTATTACAATTTTAGTTTCTGCATCTCGATTTTCTGCAGTGTAATCTATTATGGATATATTTATAAGCTTTAAAAGTTCATCTTCATATAATTCTATTATTTCAGGTTTAGATTGCAGAAAAC
>CAZBCD010000349.1:0-1910 GCA_964490205.1 uncultured Pelolinea sp.
GCAGCTTACCTCTCTTACGCTTTCAAAGTTGCACTTGCTAGTTGAATTCAAGAATATCTATAAGAAAGAATTTAAAAAAGTAGGGAAGTAATATATGGAACTGAATAATATCCCTTCCGTCACGCGCGCGCAAATGGTCGAAGTTGACCGTTTGATGGTCGAGGAATACGGCATCACGCTTCTGCAGATGATGGAAAACGCCGGGCGCAATCTTGCGCAGCTATCAGGTCAATTATTAAGAGGTACTGTCAAAGAAAAACGGATTTCGGTTCTGTGCGGCGGAGGGAATAATGGCGGTGGGGGAATGGCAGCTGCCCGCCACCTGGTCAACTGGGGCGCGGATGTCCAGGTCGCGCTCGTGGTTCCTTCCGGAAAACTGAAAGATGCTCCCGCACAGCAGATGCGCGCGCTGCGCACAATGGGTGTTAATATCTCAGACGGTTTTCCTTCTGGTAATTTTGACCTCATAGTTGATGCCCTGATTGGGTATGGGCTGCGCGGCGCTCCGCGCGGAAAAACTGCTCGATGGATCCAAAAAGCAAACCACAGCGATGTGCCGATCCTATCCCTCGACATCCCTTCCGGTTTAGACGCGGATACCGGCGTTCCCCCCGGTGACTGCATCCGTGCGGATGCGACCCTGACACTGGCGCTGCCCAAGGTGGGTATGCGAGAAGATGGGGCATCTGCATATCTTGGAGGTCTTTATGTCGGGGATATCAGCGTTCCAACCTGGCTGCTTCAAGAGATGGGGATTGAAATGGTGGATCTCTTCACTTCTTCCCCAATTGTGAAAGTATCTTAAAAGGCGATCGTCTAAATGATTTCCTTCCTCCTTTATTGAATTTTCAAGAGCAATCAAAAATTCCGGTTTAGCCAGGAAAAAGATTGGGAAGGTGAGGATATGGTACGATTTTTCATGAATTGATTAATTGAAGAGACACAAACATGCCTGATAAAGCTAAACGTTCTTTTGAATATGAAGTTTTTCTCATCGGCCGCTATTTTTGTGATCTGGTTTTTACAGATTTGCCCGAGTTTCCCCGCCTTGGGCATGAAGTGTACAGCGGTTCTTTTAACCTTGTGCCGGGAGGTGTGTATACGCCGGCTGCTGCTCTTCATCGGTTGGGTATCAAAGTCGCCTGGCCCTGCCAGTTCGGGGCTGATCCTTTCAGCCGGTATGTCAAACAGCAGGCGATCAATGAGGGAATTGAAAGCACGTTTTTCGAGGACATTGATGGTCCATCTTTGCGCATCACCGCCGCCTTTTCATTTGATAATGAGCGAGCATTCCTCAGCTACACAGACCCGCTTCCCAAATATAACTGTGGGCAGTTGATCCGGGATTCGCGCCCAAAATGGGTGTACATCACGCATCTGGTGCTTGGTGGTGAATTGGACGGCCTGGTTAGCGCGGCCCGATCCGTTGGGGCGAAAGTCTACATGGACTGCCAGGCGCACGACCATTCTCTTAATCATCCCAACATCAAAGATGCGTTGCGAAAAGTAGATCTGTTTTCGCCCAATGCGGATGAAGCGCGCACGCTGACGGGTAAAAAAGAGCTGAAGGATGCTCTCGTGGAATTATCCGGTTATGCGCCAGCAGTGATCATTAAAGATGGAAGCTGCGGCTGCCATTATTGGGATTCCGATGAGACCATACATGAGAAGGGGATAAAAGTGGATGTGGTTGATACGACTGGGGCGGGAGATAATTTTAACAGCGGCTTCCTGTTCGGGCAGGTGCGGGGATACTCGGTGCGGAAGTCATTGCGCATAGCAAATATCTGTGGTGGGCTTTCGACTGAAGGTTATGGGGGTACAGCATCTTCTCCCACTGAAGCTGCGATTATTGATAGCTGGATTCAAGTCTCAAGTGCAACCGTGATTATTTAAGAATACCACAGGAG
>CAZBCD010000350.1:0-1897 GCA_964490205.1 uncultured Pelolinea sp.
GGAGACCACACTATTTACATTGCTAAGTGGTACTAAAAATGGGGTGCACCTCAAATCAAGCACAATATCAGCTTTTTCAAAATTAAATAAGTTTGTTGTTTGATTGGGTATCGCAATTGTAAGTAATTGCGCTGATTTTGTCGCAGAAACACCATTAGGAGAATCTTCTAAGACGATAACCTCAATGTTGTTGAGCCCTAACCTTGAGAGTGATAATAAATAAATATCGGGGAATGGTTTTCCCTTTTTAACATCATCCTTTGTCAGGATGCAATCAAAATATTTCCTTAACCCTAATCTGTAAATGTGATAATAAAACCAGGTTGAATTAGAGCTTGAAGCCACCCCAATGCGCAGTCCTAAAGAAATCGCCCCTTTTAAATAATTTAAGACAACTGAAAGAAAGGATTCTTTTTCAATTGAATGAGATTTCAATTTATTAAATTTTTGCTGAATTTTCGACTGAGGAATCTTATCGCTACCCAAATTTTTCGTAAGGTACTGAATTGGCAAATTATCGTTAAATACTGATCCAATATTCTTTTTATATTCTTTAAGCGGGAAGGGGGGTTCATATTTCCGGTATATGGTTTCACAGGATATTAATTCTGGGGTTTCAGTATCTAGAATCAATCCGTCAAAATCAAAAGCAATACCTTTATTTTTCATTAATATAGTCTTAGCTGATAAACTCACCTATTCCTAGGAGGTTATCTAAATATTTAAGATCTGAAAGTAATTTAGCGTTTATGGGTATACCCTGCTCTTTTATCGTTTTCTCTATCTCATATTCTTTTTCACCCGCAGTATAAATCCGGTCTTTACCGGGATATTTACTTGCCGAACGCAGTTCACGCAGCAGATCTCCAATATTTTTCTTGAATTGTTCTGTCGGTAAAAAATTTTCGATATTCAAAGCAAGGAAAAAGTGTCCAACCCTGAATCGTGTTTCTTTACTCTGTGAATCAAAGCCGGATAATGCAAACAGGAAAGCACCGCTTTGTAAAGAAGAGGATAATATTTCTACAATGGTGGATAAGCCATAGCCTTTGTGACTACCAGAATCTTCTGATATACCTCCCATGGGTAGGAGAGCTGCTTTCTTTTCCATAAGCATATCCAAAATTGTTTGCGGATCGGTAAGAGGTTTGCCATTATCTCCAATAACCCAACCCTCATAGGCGTCTTTCTCCTGTCTATTCAACACCTCTATTTTCCCCCTTTGGGTTATGGATGTGGCCGCATCAAACAGGAATGGAAATTTCTCATCAGTAGGTGCCCCAAATGCGATAGGATTTGTTCCCAATGTGGGCTGGTTGCTGAAGGTTGGTGCTACTGCCGGTCGTGCGTTTGTAAAACTCATCCCAATCATGTTATTCTTTACCGCCATAAGTGGATAATATCCATCAATACCAAAATGTGTAGAATTGCGCACTGCAACAGCTCCAAGCCCATACTCTTTTGCTTTTTTGATGGCAAGATTCATGGCGTGATAACCAATGACCATCCCAATCCCATGATTACCGTCAATAACAGCAGTTGTGGGTGATTCTTTGATGATCTCAGAAGTATTATTAACTTCAATTAAACCTTTTTGTATTCGGTCTAAATACATCCTCAGTCTTCCAATTCCATGTGATTGTATCCCCCGTAGATCAGAAGTAATTAAAATATCTGCGCAGATATCAGCATCTTTTTCAGGTACATCAAATTTTTGAAAAGATAATTTTATGTAATTCCGCAGGGATGACACAGATTTATAAATAATTTTGTTTTTCATTTTTATCCTTGATAAGCTAATAACTGATTTTAACATTTGTTAACCTGAAACATTATAATTACCTATAACCGAGATTCCACGTCAAAAACATTATACTCTCACTTTCCTCCAAACAAG
>CAZBCD010000351.1:0-1890 GCA_964490205.1 uncultured Pelolinea sp.
GAGGAGTGAATTCCAACAGACTTTCATAAATGCTGCCAATTTCTTCAACCGAGAGATCAGCGTATGAAATTCTCTGAAGTACTTTATCCTTTTCTACTGTAGTTAGATGGCGTATTGTGTGAAGGAAATGATCATTTCTGCACTGTGGAGCTAAAGAAGATACATTTGGAGATAAAAGTGGTGTTCGACTCATGTTGAAGAGAGCTCCGTTATAGGCAAAGATACCCAGTTCTTCAACACCGTGTTCGACCATTGAGAATGTGGTTTTTAGTTTTTCCCATAAATCTACATTGCGGTTTTCTCCGATAGGTATCTCCGCCAGTGTTCTCAATGAGGTCAAACTGTATTCATCCATATATAAAGAACCGCGTCCCGGCAGCATACCGTGCTGTTCGGCAAATAGCAGAAAAAGCACACGGTAAATGACCATTAGTACATCACGATATAACCTTCCTGCGCCATCATCTATTTGACGTACCTTATTTAGAAATCCTGTAGAGCTATTGAGAAATCCATTCGCTAATGATTCAATCGCCGCTTGAACATTTTTACGTAAATCCTCACCCACTTTTACACCCATAGCTAATGAATCTTCATATAATTCATCGATAGGTGCTTGTTCTTTTCCTTCGGGGATCACAAATCGGCTGGCGTGCAGCAAGCGATATAAGGTACGGAATCCAGAAAAATCTCTTGTACTAAAAATTTCCTGAAGATCAAATTCGATAAAACCGCGGGTATACGTATGGCGAAAATCACGCAGCAAACGCAGGTTTATCCCATCAGAAACCAGCGCCCAATTATGGTCCTTGCTGAGGTTGAGATATCTCTGAACCATATCATGAGGGGGTAAATTCTTTATACCTCTGCCAGCCCCTACCCGGGTATCCAGGGTCTCGTCATTTTTATAAAGGATTGTATTGATGGGAATAGTGAATTTAGAAGTGCCAGCACGCGCGATATAACTGATCGGAAAGCGTAAATCCCCATCTAAAATCAAATCACCGCGTTGATATTCTGTTGCCAGCTTTAAATAATAGAAAAGCGGGCGCAACCATTGCCGCCTTAGTATCGAAATATCTAATGTGCCAAATTCCCTTTCTACCACATCCCATTTCTCAACGAGGGCAGTCCATGCATTTGCTATATTCTTATCTAATTCCCTTCCTGTGACTCGATCTTGTCCAGGCAGCGTAAACGCCTCGGGTTTACAGGTTGAGTGATTCACTGCATCTTGCTGCAGGAAATCTATAAAATAATGAGTGAAAATTCCACCAGAAGTTCGTATGTTGTTGATCGCCATATCTATTCGCTCAAATCCTTTACTCTAAACAGGCCAGAGAATTTTGATTGCAAGAAGATCCCAGGATCCAATTGATAAGTTTTTAACCCTTTCTAACCATCCAGCTTCACGGTTCAAGCTATCAAACATCATCTTTCTTTCTTCAGAAATGGTGTCTGCACATCTCAGGAGCTTATCCTCAATTAAATTATTTAAATCTTCACGATTTAATATATCTTCCAATACTTCTTGGATTTCATTACGTGATAAATTACCTGAAGACGATTTAACATTCAAGATTCCTTCCATCTCTGAGTCAGAAAGCGAAGAATTTGAATAAACGGGTACACCTATTACTACTAAATCCTCAAAAATCTCAATTGGTGCTGTATCCGTTACAAAACGGACAATGATAAATAAAAGAGCTGTTATTTCGGAAACATCCGGAGTCAATATCGCCGCGGTACGGCCATAATGTTTTTCTTCCAAATTGAAAGATTCCTGTTTTGTTAGATCCATTAAACGTTTAATCAGCGGATGGCCTAAATCAAGAATTTCAATATCTATTTCAGTTAATCCTCTCCCTGTATCAAATGTGGCGCGTGTGA
>CAZBCD010000352.1:0-1871 GCA_964490205.1 uncultured Pelolinea sp.
GTATTAAAGTTCCTTTATCTTGTCAATTTTGTCATTTGTTTTTCAACACCCTAGAAATGCTTATCTTTCAACTCTCCTGTGGTATTCTTAAATAATCACTGTTGCACTTGATACTTGAATCCAAGTAGGATTTATTCCCTGGTATGCTTTATTTACACAATCCGTGAATTAGCAAGATATATCTAAATTGGATGCCTCTCATATTTAAGAATCCAGGAGAGTCTTGTTGACCGCTATTGATTCTCTTTACTCCGCACCACGATAATTAAATAATTCTGCACTATACTCAATAATGGAAGTCAAGATCACATCACTTCGAGGTACACATGCTGGTCACATTATCTGAAATATTACGTAAAGCTGAACAGAGAAATTCTGCCGTGGTTGCGCCTGACTTTACCTCGATGGCTTCCGTCCGTTTCCAGCTTGAAACAGCCGAACAGTTCAAGGCGCCGCTCATTCTGAGTTACATGAAACACATGCGGCCGCTCTACCCGATGCGCTCCTGGGAAAAGTGGATCAATATTATCCGGGAAGAATACA
The DNA here is from genome assembly GCA_964490205.1 of uncultured Pelolinea sp. GTDB lineage: Bacteria > Chloroflexota > Anaerolineae > Anaerolineales > Anaerolineaceae > Pelolinea. The sequence continues at coordinate 544 of CAZBCD010000352.1, forward strand.
GCCACTATGATATTGATATCTGCCTGCATCTCGATCACGGTACCTCAGTAGAAGAGTGCCGGCGGGCAGTCATCCATGACGTCCTCGGTCATTGGTTCCAAATTTCTGGTTCGGTCAACAAGGAGTAGTGCTAAACGGCAAAGCAATCCCTCCCCTTGCGTTATAATCACGGCGGATAACTTAACTCGGCACAGGAGGTCATCATTAAGATCTATATCACCGGTATCAGCGGCTTTTTAAGCATCAACCTTGTGCGCTATCTGCGCGCCAATGGGTACGACGATATCTCCGGTATTGACCTGGTCGATTTCACCTACCCCGAGCGGGACAAGATCACCTTCACCCAGGGTGACATCCGCGATCGTGAAGCAGTCCGCAGCAGTATGGCAGGCGCAGACATCGTCATCCACACCGCGGCCGCCCTCCCCCTCTACACACCTGAAGACATCTACACCACCGATGTTGTCGGTACACGCATCCTCCTCGAGCATGCAGTGGAATACGGTGTCAAACGCTTCATCCATATCTCCTCCACCGCTGTGTACGGCGTCCCGGATCACCACCCCCTCTACGAGACCGATCCTGTTGACGGCGTTGGCGCTTACGGCGAGGCCAAGGTGCAGGCGGAAGCAGTCTGTGAGGAATTCCGCGCTGGCGGTATGTGCATCCCCATCATCCGTCCCAAATCATTCGTCGGCCCAGAACGCCTGGGCGTCTTCGCCATCTTCTACGAATGGGCCAGCGAAGGGAAGGGTTTTCCCATGATCGGTTCCGGCAGCAACCGCTACCAGCTCCTTGACGTCGAAGATCTCTGCCGCGCGATCCATGCCTGCTTGACCTTACCCAAAGTGGAAGTCAATGACACCTTCAATATCGGCGCGGGCGAATACGCCACCATGCGCCAGGATTACCAGGCCGTCCTCGATGAAGCCGGCTTTGGCAAGCACATCGTACCCTTCCCCGCGGGGCCAGTCATCCTTGCCCTGAAGATCCTCGAAACACTCAAGCTCTCTCCGCTTTACCCCTGGATCTACGAGACCGCCTCCAAAGATTCTTTTGTTTCTATAGAGAAAGCCCAGCAGGTACTGGGTTATAAACCTCAGTATTCCAATCAGGACGCCATGATCCGAAATTACCGCTGGTACCTGGCGAAGGCGGATACTTTCAGCGGCGGCGAAGGCATCAGCCACCGCCTGCCCTGGAAACAGAAAGCACTCAAACTGCTCAAGGTCTTCTTCTAATCTTCTAAATTTCTGTTATTGCGAGAAAGCACCTTCACCAACCAACCACAAAGCGCGTGTGATCGCCGCTCGAAATCGGCGATCACC
>CAZBCD010000353.1:0-1852 GCA_964490205.1 uncultured Pelolinea sp.
CGCAGCTTACCTCTCTAACACTTGCAAAGTTGCACTTACTAGTTGAATTCAAGCATTATAATACCCCTTCATGAAGTGTAAAGCGCTTTTCATTATTATCTTTTCTTTCTGTACTATCATATCCGCCTGCCAATCTCCAAATCAGGCAAGCTCCGAACACACAAATCTTGATGCTCAAATAACTTATATCGAAAACAAGGGGTCTGATACACTAGTAAACCTTGCGCTGGCATGGGCTGAAGAATATCAACAGCTTAACCCAGGTGTACAAATTTCAGTTACCGGTGGAGGGTCCGGCACAGGTTTTGCTGCACTAATTAACGGAACGATAACAATCGCAAACGCATCAAGGAAAATAAAACCTGAAGAAATCGATACTGCAAAAGAAAATGGATTTGAACCGATTGAATTTATTGTCGCGGATGACGCTATCGCGGTTATTATCAACCCGGACAATCCTGTTGAAAATCTGTCCCTTGAACAAGTATCAAAAATCTACAAAGGAGAGACAACTAATTGGAAGGAGGTTGGGGGTGAAGACCGCCCGATCGTTAAATTATCCCGTGAAACAAATTCCGGAACACACGTCTATTTTTTGGAAACAGTTATTCGGCTGAGCAACAAAAAGGATACCAGCATTTTCTCGGCAGATACTTTACTCCTGCCATCTTCCGAAGGAATCATTGTTGAAGTTAGAGATAACCCAAACGCAATCGGGTATGATGGATTGGGGTACGTAACCTCAGATGTTAAAATGGTCGCCCTCTCACAAGGAGGGGACAGTAAATATATAATCCCATCAGCCGCTACTGTGATAAGCGGGGAATATCCTATATCAAGGCATTTATATATGTATTCTCGTGGAGAACCCCAAGGAGCTGAACTGGCATATTTAGAATGGATTCTCTCTTCTGACGCACAGGAAATAACCACCGACCTTGGTTTTGTTCCAGTTATCAGCAAATAAACACATCATGAGAAAATCAGAAAAACTGATCACAAATACAATTCGAATTGCTGGTTCATCAACAATACTTTTTGTATTACTGATCTTTGTTTTCTTATTGAAGGAAGGGGTTCCAACTTTAAAGGAAATTTCATTCGGTGAATTATTATCAAGACGTTGGTATCCAATTGAAGAATTATATGGAATTCTTCCGCTTATCAGTGGTTCACTTATAGTTACCATTTCTTCAATGGTGATTGCCCTTCCCTTTGGCATTGGCACAGCGATATACATTGGAGAAATCGCTCCTCAGGGTATAAAAGAGATCCTGAAACCCCTGGTCGAGGTTCTGGCAGGAATCCCTTCTGTTGTATTAGGTTTTATTGGTATTCTCGTCCTCTCTCCGATGATGCGCACAGCTTTAAATTTACCTACCGGATTAACCGCTTTAACAGGGTCAATTCTTCTTGCTCTGATCTCGATTCCAACGATCGTTTCAATAGCGGAAGATGCTCTATATGCTGTCCCAAACTCGTATCGAGAAGCGGCTTATGCCGTCGGAGCGACGCAGTGGCAGATCATCTGGTATATAGTCCTTCCTGCAGCGCGCAGCGGGATTCTAAATGCTGTGATGCTCGGAGTAGGCCGGTCATTAGGTGAAACAATGGCTGTTATGATGGTTACGGGCAACGCGCCAACTCTATTCACGGGATTGGATGCTTTTATTTCCCCTGTCCGTACCATGACAGCCACGATCGCTTCTGAGATGGGTGAAGTTGCTTCTGGAAGCTCCCATTACCACGTTCTTTTCTTTATCGGGATCATACTTTTCTTGTTTTCCCTGGTTATTAATGTGACTTCTTCTTCGTTAAGTACAAGGCCGAAACGCGGAAAAGACCAGGTGAT
>CAZBCD010000354.1:0-1827 GCA_964490205.1 uncultured Pelolinea sp.
GCGGGTGCTTCTACCGGTGCCGCACAGGCTGCCAATAGGACTGACACCGCAATAACGAGTGAGACGATCAAATATATTCTTTTCTTTTTCATTTTGCTTCTCCTTTTTATCTCTTACTTTTTCTTGTTAATAATTTTTTTTCTTGTACCTCCTCTCATCTTGATTAATCTCGAATTACTTGTTGGTAGTGGCAGTTCTATTGCCAGGGTATTTACGTCGTATCCCGCTCAATAAGCTTGAGTTGGATATATGTATTTTCAATCGGCCGTGTAGGGTCTGCGATCTGTAATATCAGGTGTTCAGCCGCCAGTTTCCCGCTCTCATTCAGCGATTGGTTTATAGTAGTAAGTTCCAGGTATTCAGCGACCTCTATATCGTCGAATCCGATCAATGCCAATTCATCTGGAATCCCCACTCCTCTTCTTTGGGCAACCTTCAACACGCGCAGCGCCAGGTCATCTGTAGCCGCAAAAATTGCGGACGGCGGATTGGGTAAGTCCAACAGCTCTTCAACTTGCTTGTCGGGATCAATCGGCGGGAAAACAGGTAGTTTGATATATTCCTCTCGAAGAGATAAACCGTTTCTATTCAATGTCTTTCGGTATCCATTCAACCGATCGTCCTCAGGGCTTAATGTATAATCCGGTGTTACGGTGTTGCCGATAAAGGCACACCTGGTATGGTTCTTATTGATAAAGTGCTCAGCCGAAAGTTTTCCCCCATGAAAATTATCGATTTCAATGCTGGAAAATCCTTCAATATGGTTTTCAACAAGCAATGTAGGTATCGCGCTCTTTTTCAATCGTTTCGCCGATGGTTCATCAACCGGTAGAGAAACGATGATCAGCCCGTCAATTTGCTTTGAGAAAGGTAAAACTGTCAGGTAACTGTCAAGACGGGCCTGTGAATTCACCGGATAGATGGTCAAATCATAGCGGGAGTCAACTACGGTCGTGGCAATGCCGCGTAAACGCTGGGCAAATGAGGGCAGGGTAAAGAATGGCGTGATAACACCAATTCGGCCAACTTCTTTTCGTGCCCTTTCGCGGGCATCGGTTTTAGGCTCAAACCCCAGTGTGTCGATTGCTTCCAACACCTTGTCACGTGTCTTTTCGCTGACACGTACCGGTGAATTTAATACGCGAGATACTGTGGCAATGCTAAATCCGGATAATTTTGCGACATCGTAAATGGTAGAAGTGGTTTTTGGATTATTCATCACTTTTGTAAGTGCTTACATAAAACCTCTTACATACTTAGATTATCACTTTTTTGTTGCATTTGTCAACCTTTTTACATTTTTTAAGGTTAACAACTTAGATCACAATACTTCAAAAACTTCTTTAATTTCTTTTAGTAAAAGGAAATTGTATTGGGTGATAAATCCCTGGATTTGCGGTCAATTATGAACGCTTCAGCCTTTGCCAGGATAGAAAAAACTGAAATAATCCTCTGCTGCTCATCAATCTGACAGTTTTATAACATTTTTACCTCCATTTTTACCGCCAGATATGGTGACGAAGGCATTCTCACCCCGTACATATTCGCAACTTTTTTAAGAAAAAAGATGGCGAGTGTTTGGAATACTTCAGTGGAGTGTTCCAAAGCCACTTTCCTATTAATTTAATGGAATTCCAATATTAGCCGTATCACGCAGATTAGGACATTCTAAGCCCAGCATCACCCTGGACGTGTATGGACACCATATTCCTTCAATGCAAGCTTCCATCGCAAATCGAACTGATCAATTAGTTTCCCTAGGTATAATAAAAATTGCATCTAAGAAAGCGTCTGTCAAGGATTTTTATATAAATGAACTCCTTTATT
>CAZBCD010000355.1:0-1800 GCA_964490205.1 uncultured Pelolinea sp.
CCTGTGGTATTCTTAAATAATCACTGTTGCACTTGATACTTGAATCCAAGAATCTGCTTATGCAAGAGATTCTTCGAAAATTCTCTCAAACACCCTTTTCAGTCAGACAATTCTCCATCATCCAGCATTTTCATGATGCGCTCTAAATAAGTCTTATCTCGCCCTGCCAGTTCAGGGATGATTTTCGATGCTTCTTCAAAGAAATACCGCCGCCCGCGCCCCTTCTTCTGGCCGTCACCTGTATGCATGTCCAACGCGTAATCAGGGATAGTCGGCTTTGCGGTGCCATTCTCGGTTGCGTGAATGATCCAGTTGACCATCTCATCGCTCGAGCGGTCCTTGTCGCATCCGCACAGATACCTAACGGCGTGCACGGCAAACAACCGCCGTTCACCAACTGCTCGATCGCACTCACTCGTCATCTCAAATAAGCTCTGGATAACGACCGGTGCCATCACCGCGCCAAAGCCGATATCCTCCACTGAAATCACTTTCAGGCGGTACCACAGATAATCTTCCATCGCCGCGCTGGTGATGATCATTTCATATGCCAGCAGGGCAGCATTTTCCGTATTCCCCCGCCGGATCTCTTTTTGCAAAGCAGAAATCACATGATCCGCGGAAAATCCATGGTAAGTCTTTATATCCACCCAGGGGTCTCGGTCAGTATGGGACATTTTTTCCTCCGTGTTTTTTTTTATATTATTAGATGATTACACTCACACAAACTCTGTAAGTTCTTACTCATTCACCTCCAGCAGTTCCATTAACTCACGCCGGTAGGGCATCGCTGGCAGTGCACCCTTGCGTGTCGTAGCGATCGCACCTGCCGCCGCTCCCCATCTCACCGCTTCTGGGATAGTCTTCCCTTCAGCCAATGCTACCGCCAGTCCGCCATTAAATGCGTCACCCGCAGCGACTGTATCGATTGTATCTACCCTAAAGGCTGGCACAAATCCGCTTCCTTGTACGCTGTCATAAAAAGCTCCCAGTGCGCCCATCTTGATGATTACTGTATCCACCCCCTTGTCCCGCAGCATTTTCGCTGCCTGTGCAGCATCCGCTTTTGTCTCTGGATAGAACCCTACCAAAGCTTCGGTCTCTACTTCATTCGGCGTGATAACATCCATATATTTGAAAGATGTTTCTGGTAATTCAGAAGCGGGAGCTGGATCGAATACAACGACTGCTCCTTTTTCCCTCGCAGTTTTTGCCGCCGCGACACTAACCGGAACCGGAATCTCCAATTGCAGCATAACTACTTTTACTCCATCCATCGAAGGTCCTGCCCGTTCAACATCATCTACCCCCATCGCCATATTCGCGCCGGAGATGATAATGATTGCGTTATCCGCCTTTTCGTCCACACTAATCACAGCCAGACCAGTATTGTGATTTGAGTCTTTGATTACACGGCTTACATCTACGTGTTCTTTAACTGCCGTATTAATTACATCATTACCAAACTGGTCATCACCCACTCGCCCGATGAATTGGGTTTGTGCGCCCAATCGGGCTGCTGCAACCGCCTGGTTATTACCCTTGCCACCGGGAACGGTGATATAAGCACTTCCCCTTAATGTCTCACCTAAACGCGGAAGCGTTGGAACATACGTCGTCAGGTCCATCCCGATACTGCCGAACACCAAAATATCCATTCAAATTTCTCCTAAACAAATGAAAGTGAGCAAATAATTTCTTCTGTTAGAAATTATACTTGCCTTCCATAAATAGTTCTGCTATTATCACTCTTGAATTCAACTAGCAAGTGCAACTTTGAAAGCGTAAGAGAGGTAAGCT
>CAZBCD010000356.1:0-1799 GCA_964490205.1 uncultured Pelolinea sp.
CGCAGCTTACCTCTCTTACGCTTTCAAAGTTGCACTTGCTAGTTGAATTCAAGGGCTAATCCTGAAGGGATTTTCATTTACTATCTAGCTTCACTTTCAAACATTATAGAAATGAATGTCTCAAATGCGATTCTGCCAAGAAAACAGGTAAATTTAAAAGATATAACCGATTTGTCTGATCAATTCATACAGAAAAATCGGGAGAAAAGCTGCCTAGTAAAAAGTGGAAATCGAACTAAACAAGTCCTTATACATGAATGTGTAAATTTCTTTCTTAATCCATTAAATAAAACCTTTTTTGCGTTTAGAAGAAATGCACTAATTCGATTTGCATCTAAAAATCCGCTAGCTTCTATAGTTGGGATTTTAGAACTTGACCTCACTCGAATATTGGGCTATGAGAAAGTATTTTGGTCGGTTTCCAACAGAAATTATGCCTCTTATTCTCAGAGAGAAATGAATTACACCAATTTCCCATGGCAGAATATTTATAGTATTCATTACGAAAAAGATAACAACGATTTACACCGATCTGCTGAATTTATTATTTACCAAAATGGTAACGATCCTACAAAAAGTATCCCATTTAAATATGTAAATCGCATTCTAGTTTTAAAACAGGATAAATATATGATTGAATCAGGCATTATTAAAGAACTTAATGTTGTATCGATCCCAAACGATAAAAAAGTTTATGTTTTTCGTGATCCAACCTCTTATGATTTTAAATTTGCTAAAGATGTGAAATCAATAATTAACGCTGGACAGTCTGTGTCAGTTTTTTCCAGACCGCTCCATAGACTTACAAAAATTGAAAAGGAAATTGAGCTTTCCTTATTAGAAAATTTTATCAATCCTCAATCAGCTTTAGATTATATGCATGGTATTGGGCACGTTATCAGGGTCATGTTCTGGATATTAGTACTAGCTGAAATTTCAACACAATCCGGATTAATTATCTCTGAGGAAGAAAAAACAGCTGCTATATATTCAGGATTTTTCCATGATCTAAGGCGAAAAAACGATTTCGAAGATTCTAAGCATGGTGAAGCTTCTTCAATGTTTTTTAATGACTTAATTCATTCAAAGCTAAAAAAACCCTACTCAACTCGATGCTTAAATGCAATTCTGGTTCATTCAATCGTCAAAGATCCAGAGGACAATGACGTTATTTGGAAATTGTTAAAAGATGCTGATGCATTAGATCGTGGTCGATTTGGACCACCAGATAAAAAGAATGGATGTAATTCAAAATATTTTCGATTGCCAATTCTGAAAAATGATTCAAACCTGTCAAGTAATCTATTATGGGCAGCTTATTTTCTTCCACGAATGTGTGCTCATATTAATTGGAATAATCAGGCCGGAACGGAATTTGTAAACACGTTTATGGCAAGTCAGAGATATGTTGTACAGACTTATAGTGTAAAGAATAACTTTATATCAATTAAAAGGATTATGGAAAATTATACGCTTCTCAATAGTTAAGGATATTATTTCGATGTTTATTCTCTTAGGTTACATGACAACAGGTCGATAAGCTTTGATATAATTAAAGCATAGGATTATTGAAACTTAACATACCGCCATATCTGGGTAAAAAGGCATAAAAACAACGATAAAGGCCACGTATGGGGGTATCATGAGTCCTAATTAAGCCATAGGACTCATAATAACCTGTTCAATATATAAATTAACTCCATATTTGTAAATTTTGGGAAGATACTCTGCAAAATATATATTTTTTTAGGGTGTTGAAAAACAAATGACAAAATTGACAAGATAAAGGAACTTTAATA
>CAZBCD010000357.1:0-1798 GCA_964490205.1 uncultured Pelolinea sp.
GAGCCCGACTACCGACGGCGGTAGTGAGGAGGCAGTTTCGCGCAGCGAATCTGACGCCGAGCGTGGCGCTGAGTGAGCAAGCCGCGTAAGCGGAGAAGCGAAAGAAGAGCACCGCGGAGCAAGGCAAAGCCTTGCCCGACGGCAAAGCCGTCGGTAGTCGGGGTCCGGTTTGCGCAGCAAATGGAGCCCCGACGCTCTGGATTGGTGAGTGGGGGTTGACGATAAGTTGGTTTCAGCCCTAATTTTGGGCGTAAATCGATCTTGAGAGCAATCTCTCCGAGACAATCCAGCCTTTTCCGCACTCAAGCCTTGTAAAGGCTTGAGAAAAAACTATACGGTGTCAATGAACAACTTGGTGAACAAGTAGATGAATGATCTATTTAATACGAGAATAATATTTGTTTTTTAGTGGAATTTTCACCAATGTCTTGAATACGATTAGAATCTTTAATAACGGATATTCTTTTACTAATTAAATTGATAATTGTTTTTTCCAAATCTTTATTATCGATAATGCTGCGATTGATTTTCTCAGACCATATTGAAGCCAAACGATCATCCGCAGTTTTTACCACTGCTTGCCTTACTTTTAAATTTGTGAGGTGTTGAACAAATCCTTCCCACTGCTCATGAAGAGGAGAAAATATTGGGTGCTGCACTTCAGTTTGACTCTCACGTTTAACCGCATCTAAATCAACTTGACCTAAAACACGCGCAAGAGCTTCTGCGTCTCTTCTGGATATTCTAAAAGTAAGAATTGTTTGCGCGTTTCCTAATGCGATCTGTAATCGTTCATTCAATTGAGCAATACTCTGATTGGCGAGGATCATATGCAAACCGAACTTCCTGACCTGGGATAGCATCTGGCTGAAAGTCTCAGCTGCACCCGGATGGCAGGCGAAGTCCTGAAACTCGTCTATGTAAAGATAATAAGGATTTCTTTTTACTTGAGAAACTCTGGCTCGAGATAATGCGGCTTGTTCAAATCCAGTAACAATCAAGGTGCCAAATAAGCGCTTGGTCTCATCGTCACAATCTCCTAAATCAACGATTAAAACCTTTCCTTCATCCATTATTTTCCTGATATTAAGATGGTTTTCTTTTTGGCTCAGCATGTTGTAGATGCTAGGATTCTCGATCAACGCGCTGACTTTATTAGTGGTACTGCCAATCATTCTGGGGCGGTCCCTCCCCCAGCGGTCAAACTCATTTTTAAAAAATGCGTTACAGTCAGCCTTGACTTTTGGATCCGGAATCCGCTCAAGATGTTCCTGACGGTAGATATCGTCTGTAAGCAGTTGGTACAAATCCATCAGGGTTTCTCCCGTCTCAACCAGAACTGCTAAAGAGGAGCGCATCACTTGTTGAAAACGCGGCGGTTCCAGAAGAGTTCTGGACCATGTCCGCATAAATGCAGAGATCACCCTCTGACATATCTCGTAGGTCTCTGTGGTCGAATCTGGGCGCACTATAACATTGAAGGGGACTATGTAATCACGACGACGCGGTGCTACGTATAAGATTCGATCTAGTGCGTTTTCAGCTTCGAAATATTGTCTGGAGATCAATGATTTAAGTACATCTTTTGCCAGGTCTCCATGCGGATCAATCACCGCGCAGCCTCTTCCAGAAATGATATCCTGCACCAGGCAATTTTGAAGAAACTTACTTTTCCCTCTGCCGGTCAAACCCACCACATACATATGGAATTGGCGAACCTGTTCTGAAATGGAGAATTTGGGAAAGAAATTAAATTGACCGGTACGGCCAAGTACCAGTTTGCTCTGCTTTTCTCTTT
>CAZBCD010000358.1:0-1794 GCA_964490205.1 uncultured Pelolinea sp.
AAATTATCTTTAAAAAATTTAAAATCATCATATACTAATTTCCATTTCTCATCTAGACGGTCTATCGTTGAGCGCTGAATGGATTAATAAAGAAATAAGCAAGCATTTATAAGGGTACTAATTATGGCAAATTCTAAATCTGGATTGACCAAAGAATTTACACGACAAGATTATCTAGGGCGCCCATCTACATTGTGCAAAGGTTGTGGGCATAATTCTATTTCCAATATGATCATTTCTGCATGTTTTGAATTGGAAATTCCCCCTGAAAAATTTGTTAAATTTAGCGGTATCGGATGTTCGAGTAAATCTGCGGCTTATTTTCTAGAGCGTTCTTTTGGATTTAATGGTTTACATGGGAGAATGCCGTCATTAGCAGAAGGAGCGCTTTTTGCAGATACAAGCCTAAAAGGGATTGGTATCAGCGGAGATGGAGATACAGCGAATATTGGATTGAGTCAGTTTAAACATATTGCTCGCAGAAATGTGCCATTGGTATATATTGTTGAAAATAATGGTGTGTACGGTCTTACAAAAGGGCAATTTTCTGCAACAGCTGAAAGGGGATTAATACTTAGAAGGCAGGGGGAAAATCCATATCTGCCTGTTGATATTGCGATGGAAGCAATCGCCGCAAATGCATCATTTGTTGCACGCTCATTTGCCGGAGATCCAAAACAGGTAAAAGAGTTGATAAAAGCGGCTATCAGCCATCAGGGAACTGCAATCATTGACATTATTAGTCCCTGCGTTACTTTCAATAACCAGGATTTCTCCCTACATTCTTATTCGTGGGGAAAGGGGCATGAAGCTCCATTACATGAAATTGAATTTGTGCCACCACGAGATGAAATTACAATTGAAGATTTTGAAAGAGGCACATTGAGGGAAGTAACTATGCATGATGGATCTGTTATCGTATTTAAAAAATTAGAACGAGATTACGATCCGACAAACCGTACTGAAGCGATACGTTTATTAGAAGAATCAATTCGACGGAATTGGTTAATTACTGGATTACTGTATGTAGATCCAAACACACCAAATATTTTCGAAATGTATTCAATGGGTAAGAAACCACTCAACAGGCTTCCTCCTGAAAAGATTAGGCCTGATGGAGATACTTTAAAAAAAATAAACCAGAGCTTTCGATAACTACACGTTATCCAAACTACCGATGGTGTGCAAGAGAGCGAGATTTGTTGGGCGCATTGCACCGATGGGAAAACCAGATATCATAATTACTTTCTGGCCAGGCTGAATATCGGCAAATTCTAACAATGCGTGTTCAACGTGTCGAATCATATCTTCTAGAGAGTTTGAGAAAGGTACAAGGTGAGGTGTGACACCCCAATATAACCCTAAGGTATGGAAGGTGTTTTCATTGGGCGTAAAAGCAAGAATTGGCACTTCTGGTCGGGCTTTTGATTGCAGTAAAGCAGAACGGCCTGATTGAGTGAAGACGGCAACACTACTCACTTGACGGTTATGCGCGAGTTCTCGTGCGGCAACCGAAAGAGCGAAGGCGTCATCGGTTTGTTGTCTTATCGTTGATCGGAATTGATGCCCCCATTCTGAATTTGACTCTTCGGCTTTCCGTATAATAGCATCGATCATTTTGACACTCTCAATTGGATAATTCCCACTTGCAGTTTCTCCAGAGAGCATAACTGCATCCGTTCCATCAAAGATGGCATTGGCAACATCGGAGGCTTCGGCACGAGTTGGGCGCGGGTTCTTTATCATAGAATCAAGCATTTGAGTGGCGGTTATCACTATCTTCGTTCTATGGTT
>CAZBCD010000359.1:0-1781 GCA_964490205.1 uncultured Pelolinea sp.
TTCAGATGATAATTCCTTTCTTGAGGAATATATAAGTGGAATATTCAATTCGTATATTAAAAATGTTCATTTCATTACTGAGATAGGTAGTTTCATTAGATACTTAAACTCAATAGAAACCGGAAAAATATTAATAATGGATGCGTTGGATGTAGTAAACATCAAAAAACAACAATCCCGGAGTAAAGGTAGAATTACTATTACAGATTTAGCCTCAAATTCATATCCACCGATTGATATATCCGAAATTAATATAAGTTCGAATTTTAATGGAGAACTTCCAATATACCAATTATTTACTTGGCAACATAATTGTGAGGCTAAATAATGGCACTCGATCCCATAGAATTGGCTCTTGCCTCAAAGGCTGGAAGAGAAATCGCGCAGGCAAGTATAAAAACACTATTGAAAAAAGTACAGAGAATCGAGCGGGGTATGGGTAACGGATTTCAAGTACTCAATAAAGAAATAATCATCCAATGCCCTGAACAAATTCATAAAATTTCTATGCCATTTAGGGTGAAGAGTGGTCTTTTTAAAAATAGGAAGGAGAGGTTTCGGTATGGAGATGTTAGACGGGTATCTATACGTTCATTGGAAACTTCTGAAAATTATACCGATGCAATTTCTAGAAGACCGGATAAGGGGTTTGATATTAATTTAAGAAAATTATCAAAAATTTCAGAGACTGATATTTTTATTCTCGATGTAGAATATAACATCAATGACTCGCGATTTGTTGAAAGTTTCGTAGATAGGAGAAAATTGAGAGAAACCTCTTCAGAGAAAAGGAATCGTTATTGGTTACACGCAGCGCTCAAACATCCTAGTGTTTTGAAAGATCGTGGTTATCGAGTGGATTTGAGGGATGTCGATTTTTCTGTTGATGTAGGTGTTCATCAAGATGTCAAAATGAAGATTCCTTCAATTTTCAACCAAGAATTGGAAACGATTGTAAAAATGATTAGAGAAACTGATACTCATAAAAAAGTACAATACGCACGACAACATGCTCAACAGAGAGGTAGAGGATATACTGGAAAAGAAGTGGATATACTTAATGATTTACAAGGATTGTTTTCATCTCATAATTTTCAAAAATTTATTAGTGTTGAAGACGACTTTGAATATAATGATTGCTACCGAGGAAGTGATTTTTACGATTCGATGCCTTTTCCAACTTGGCCAAAGTATATGAAAGTAATTGCTAGAACTGATTTAGATACAGATAAACCGGCTTCATATGGTCAATTGATTTATAATAAGCATAACTTTCAAGATAAAATTGCAGCTTTTTTTCCGAAAGAGAAGAAAAGAGGTAGAAAAAGTATAGCACAAAAAATACGAGCAAGCGAGAGATAAGAACTATAGTCCCATTCTCTCGCTTATTCTAATCATTTATCTTTCTATATTCTGTCGTGCAACACCCAAAATTACCTATCTTTGTAACTCTAAAACTCCATAGCCGGAACTTGGTTACCTACTCAACCACACGAGCGGTTAACCGTGGCCACCAACTAACAACCACGGAGTGGCCCAACATCGCCTGAAGCGCATGCTCGATATCGAGCATGATTGGTATAAGATCATGCCACAGCCGCCCGCCCGCCCCTACAGCTCCATTGCCTGCCGGCCCAGCTCCAGCGCCTTGAGGTTTACGTCCACCGTCTTCGGTGGGACCGTCAGGCGGATCGCTGTCTCCAGCGCCTCTCGGTCCAGCGGCAGCTCGCCGTGCGCCCACGCCGCGCCCACCATCACCACCGAAGCGGTGCGGGGGTTGC
>CAZBCD010000360.1:0-1771 GCA_964490205.1 uncultured Pelolinea sp.
ACTCTCCTGTGGTATTCTTAAATAATCACGGTTGCACTTGAGACTTGAATCCAGCCGATAAAGGAGATTTTATGAACATCATAGTAATCATATCCGATACCTTCAGGCGCGACCATTTGCCTTGCTACGGCAATAATGACATGATTACACCGAACCTTGATGCTTTTGCTGAGAAAGCATTGATATTCGAAGATGGTTATCCGGCTTCTTTTCCAACAGTACCTATGCGATCTGACCTTATGACAGGTCGATTTACCTTCACTTACTTGCCTTGGGGGCCTTTACCTCAAAATGAAACTACATTGGCCCAGATCCTGAGTCAGGCAGGATATGTAACTGCTGCCATTGCAGATACTCCTTTCTTGAGCAGAAAGGGATATGGTCAGGATCGAGGTTTTCAAGAATTTGTTTACGTGCGTGGTCAGCTTGCAGGAACTGAAAAAAAGTATATGCATTTGCATCGACCAGTATCTGAAGAAATGGGATATTGTGCTGCAAAGACTTTTAAGGAGGCTGGGGATTGGTTGTATCGCCATCATGCGGAGAAATTTTTCCTGTATATTGATACCTGGGACCCACATGAACCCTGGGATCCTCCCGCACACTATATCAAGCCATATTTACCTGATTACAAAGGGGAAGCCGTAGAACCTAATTATTGGGATTATAAAGAAGACGGTTACACAGAAAGAGATATGGAAATCGCACGCGCTTGTTACAAAGGTGAAATATCCATGGTGGACCATTGGTTTGGCTACTTGATGGAGCATGTTCGAGTTTTGAATCTTCTTGATGACACTGCTATCTTTTTCCTTTCGGACCATGGTTTTTCTTTTGGTGAGCATGGTTTATTTGGCAAACGCCGTTTTCAGTGGGCAGATGGAACTAAATTTGAAGAAGGATTTGCAAAAGGGCTAACTATTTCTGATCAAATTGTATTTAGATCACCTCTGCATAATGAGGTGACACAGGTACCCCTACTTATGTATATGCCAGGCCAAGAAGGAAGGCGTATCTCCGGATTGGTAAGCTTGCCTGATCTTAATCCGACAATACTGGAGCTGGCAGGAGCAGACCTTGTTGAAAGCATTCAAGCAAAATCAATTCTCCCTTTAGTCAGAAAAGAAACCGATTCAATCCATAATTTTATTGTGACAAGCGCCCCATTTGAAGAAGTTGGGCAATTGTCCAAGACAGTTGATGATGCAGCCCGTGAAGTAATGGAAATTTCTCCAAGCACGATTACAGATGGGGAATGGGATTTTCTTTTTGGTGTTCAAGGTCAGCCAGTTGATTGTATCGAACAAAGGATGACCCGGGTCATCAAAAAAATCTGTACAAAGATTTTCCAGAGGTTGCCGAGGAACTTCATAAGAAGTTTGTGGCCTGGCTGGAGGAAATTGGTACTCCTTCAAAATACCTGGATCCTCGCAGGTACATGTGACGGAAGAGATGGATATGAGAAGCGCTGTTATGGCAGTACACGGTAGGGGGGCAAGCAGCTACAATCTGGAGATGATGCTGAAAACACTGATACGCGTGTATGCCAGGGAGATTTATTCATCTAGTAAATTGCGAATGCGTTAAGCGAGAATGTCCATTTTATATGAATGTGCGTGATGGGTAAAACAGCAAATCGGGTATTTAACCAGCGGATGAAATGCGCTATTGAGAAAATTTATTAAGTTACAAATACGCTTTTTGTGTATATAATCTGAACTGTAATACGTCATACCCTGCGGGACATATTTTAATCTAAGTTAGTAGAGTC
>CAZBCD010000361.1:0-1758 GCA_964490205.1 uncultured Pelolinea sp.
AAGCTTTTCAGCCGCCAGTTTGCTGGCGCCATAGGGTGAATCCGGTTCCACCGGGTGATCTTCTCCGATAGGAAGTTGCTTAAGCTCACCGAATATTCCGGCGGAAGATGAAAATACTACCTTTTTAACATTAGCTTTTCGCGCCGACTCCAGAACGTTAATAGTTCCTATCACATTAACTTGAGTATCATGTATAGGATCATTTATTGAACGGGTATTCCCAACTGAGGCAGCAAGATGGAAGATAACTTCACATCCTTCGACAGCCTTAGTAACAGTATCTGCATCTCGAACATCCCCCTCAATCAGATTGACCGATGGAAATGGATCCAGATTGATTCGATAGCCGGTGGATAAATTGTCAAGGACAGATACTGTATGTCCCTTTTCCACCAATAGTTTCACGATATTGGAGCCGATGAAACCGGCGCCGCCGGTAACCAATGCTTTCATGAATGTTTAACTTTAATTTGTATAGAACTTAATAAGTAAATAGAAAAATATTTGATTTGCAACTATTATAACGTAATAAATTACAGGTTTGGGAAAAATACTGGTTCGATGAATAATCATCTATTTATTACCTTCTTGAATAAATAAATTTAACTATTCTTTGACCGGAAGGTACCCATACGCATTGAAAAGTGAAATCTACAGGGTAAACATCTTGAGGATCATCATCTACTGTAGCAGTCCAAAAATGAGAATAATTATTTGTGACAATCAGCAGCGCATCATTCTCACTATTTACAGTTAGTTGGATCTTATCTGATGAATAATAATCCAAACTTACCGCAGCATTTTCTAATATTTGTGTACTATCAGGAATCGGAGGAAGCTTTGATGATTCCAGAAAAGCATAAGCGCTTAAAACATCAATATCAACTTTTGCGAGAGAATCAAGTAATTCAGTGGAATCCTGGAATATTATTACACGGTTGACAAGGAAAAAACGTGGTAGTACTTCTTCATTTTGAAAAACATAGAGATCATCATCCTCTTTATCATCTATCATAGTGAGGCGTTTATCATTCAAAGGATACTTAGAGAAGAAGTATTTGGTGTTAGCCAGAGACAACAGATTAAGATTAAAAGCTTCAGAGAATTGCAAATCCGGTGAAGCAACTTTATACCAACGTTTTGAAAACAGATATACTTTTTTACCCATTTCATCAAAGTGCTTCTTGACATTTTCTTTTCTATTACGTACTCCTTCAATAACTTTACGCCAGAAAAGGTGGTAACACGCTGGGTATAAGGAATAGAATCCATCAACAGTTTCCAAACCGGTAACTAATGCAAAACACGGGTAAAAATTTTGGTCAGGAAATGCTGTAGCTACTCTATAAGGTCCTTTTTTTTCAATTGCTTCAAAGACGTGTTTATATTCTGAAGGATGATAAATATCTCGATAGCCCTTACATAAGGATATACAAGATACTCTATGCACAAGTTGTGTATAAGCAAATATCGGTAATATGGCTAACATGATAATGCTAAGAACATAACTCAGCTTATCTTTATTACGAAACAAGTATAATGAAAGAGTAATAAAGACAGCAAATAAGAGCAACACAACCAGGATTCTTACACTTTGTTTTGAACTTAATAAACTATATTCGCTTCCTGTAAAAATAATATCCTGGATAATTCTTGTTGTAAAATAGAAATGAAGTGTTACTAAAAGTCCTGCTAAACCAATAAAACCAATTGCAAGTAAAAAAAAGTGTAGCTGATCAATGGGAGGCAGCTGGTCAA
>CAZBCD010000362.1:0-1753 GCA_964490205.1 uncultured Pelolinea sp.
AACTCACATACGAAAATATATCTTATGGCTGGAGAGCAATGAGCATAACAAGGGTGGTATACATGCTCATTTTCGGGTTATGCGGTCATTCCTCTACTGGTATGAAGATGAGAATGATTTCGATGAATGGGTTAATCCCATTCGAAAAGTCAAGATAAAACGACCGCGTCAGGAGCCACTTGAACCGGCTGATATTGACGCAGTAAAAGCTATGCTTGATGTTTGCGGGAGGGATTTCACCGGAATACGTGATCGTCTAATTTTACTGATTCTTTTAGATACAGGTTTGCGTGCGTCAGAGTTGTTGGATTTAGATTTCGTGAATGTGAATCCCATTGTAGGAACTCTACAAATCATGCATGGCAAAGGAGATAAATATCGCTAGTGTAACAATCTTTCTGTAATTTCAAAAAAGAGTAGATCACAGTATCCTTTCAAGGATGAAAATCAAACATCAGAAAGGAATAAAACCATGATCTACAAGAATGATTGTACATTACCAAAAGAATATTTAGAACAACTGACAGCGGAAGGTTTAGAAGGGCTGCCTGATATGCTCCGCGTACTCGTGAACGAGGCTATGCAGATTGAAAGATCCAGACACGTGAACGCCAAGCCCTACGAACGCAGCGATGAACGATCCGGGCATGCCAATGGGTATAAGCCCAAAACGGTCAGGACCAGGGTAGGAGCAGTAACCTTTGATATCCCACAGGTGCGGGAAGGCGGATTCTACCCAGGAGCATTAGAAAAAGGACTGCGGAGTGAACGTGCCTTCACGCTGGCGTTGGCGGAGATGTACGTGCAGGGAGTATCCACGCGCAAAGTAGCTGCCATCACTGAGCGCTTGTGCGGTACGAGTGTCAGCGCAGCTCAGGTCAGCCGGGCAGCTAAACAGTTGGATGAAGTACTGGAAATATGGCGTAATCGACCGTTGGGAGAAGTGGTTTATCTGTATTTGGACGCTCGTTATGAGAAGGTGCGGCAGGCGGGCAGTGTGCGTGATGTAGCTATTTTGATCGCCAGCGGGGTCAAAAAGGATGGAAAACGCTCTATTTTAGGTATTTCTGTGTCCTTGAGTGAGGCAAAGATACATTGGAGAGACTTTCTATCTGGTCTGGTTCAGCGAGGTTTGCATGGGATACAGCTGGTTGTCAGTGATAATCATGCAGGAATCAAAGCAGCTCGCAAAGCTGTATTCACAGGTGTACCCTGGCAGCGCTGTCAGTTTCATCTGCAGCAGAATGCAATGCAGTATGTCCCGCATGTGAGCATGCGCAGAGAAGTGGCTGAAGATATCCGCATCATCTTCAATATGCCTAACCGGGAGACAGCAGAAACTTACTTGAAGAAAACGGTTGAAAAATATGCGCTCATCGCTCCCAAATTGGCAGACTGGATGGAAGTCAATATTTCAGAAGGATTCACCGTTTTCTCTTTTCCAAGAGCACATCAAAAACGCTTGCGCACATCCAATTATTTAGAGCGGCTCAACCAGGAGATCAAACGGCGCACCCGAGTTGTTCGATTGTTTCCAAATGAACAATCCTGCTTGCGTTTGATTTCTGCTATCCTGATGGAGGTTAGTGAGGAATGGGAATATGGTAGATTATATTTGAAAATGGATGACAGTTAGGGTATTATCTAAAACAATGTAAGGATCTGTGACTGAATTTACAGAAAAGATGTTACATAATCCAAAGACTGGGCATTCTAGAATATTCCATCCGAAATATGGATGGTTGGCAGCCAT
>CAZBCD010000363.1:0-1753 GCA_964490205.1 uncultured Pelolinea sp.
TTGTGCCGGCCTCCGGGGGCAAACGTTCGACTTTTTGCTGATTGGTTTGAGATCTTCGCAAAGTCTCCTGATGTTATCTTGAAAGCAAGGGTAAAGAGTCCAACAATGAACGAAATCACTCCAAGGAATAAAACAACCCCCGCAAGAGTTAATACAAAGTCATTAGCCGTTAATTCAAACATATTTCCTCCGCAATTATTTTTACATGGAAATATGTTGCAATTAATATGCCATAAGAATCGGTTTATTTTTTTCGATTCGTTATATCCATCGGAAGATCGACCTTTTTAATTGTTGCAACATCACAGAAAAGCATTGCTCGTTCAATCGCATTTCTTAATTCTCGAATATTTCCAGGCCATCCATATTGCTTTAATGCTTTTAACGCATCTTGATCCACATCAACCACGTTCAACCCCATTTTTGGATTAAGCTTTTTTACAAAGAATCCCACTAGTTCAGGTATATCGATTTTCCGATCAGCAAGAGTAGGAAGATGCAGGTTAACAACCTTCAAACGATAATAAAGGTCTTCTCGAAATTCCCCATCTTTAATCATTTTCTTTATATCTCTATTTGAGGCTGCAATTACCTGTACGTCTACTTTAATTTGAACTGTTCCACCTACTCGTCGAAAAGTGCTTTCTTCTATTGCCCGCAGTAATTTTGCCTGTATATCAGTTGACATTGAAGAAATTTCATCTAAAAACAGGATTCCCTCATCTGCAATTTCCATTAGTCCATGTTTTCGTTTTTCTGCTCCCGTAAAAGCTCCCGCTTCGTATCCAAACAATTCAGATTCTATAACCGTTGGCTGAATTGCAGCACAATTGATTGCCATAAACGGTTTTTGTTTTCTTGGTCCTGATTGATGGACAAAACGGGCTAATACTTCCTTACCGCTCCCCGTTTCTCCTGTGATTAAAACAGAAACAGAAGCACTTGCAGCGCGGTGAGCTTGATTTACAATCAATTTCATTTCTTCTGTAGTGCCAATAATAAAATCATCTGTATTATTTTGAGATTTCCTTAGGTGATTTAGCTCACGACGCATTTGGATAATTTCAGCCGCGCGGTTGATCGATGCATTCAGGTTTTCCAGATCCACAAACGGTTTTGTTAAGAAATCATGGGCTCCATTTTTCATCGCCTCGACTGCCATTTCGATATCTCCATATCCAGTAATCATAATTACAGGTAATCTAACGGGCTGCGAATTTATTTCTATTAACAAATCGGTGCCTAAACCATCAGGTAAATTTACATCTAGGACTACGATATCGGCATTTCCCTGTTTTAAATATCCTTTTCCTTCTTTTATTGATCCCGCTTCGAGAACTTCATAACCGCTCGCATGGAGAAATTCTGAAATATTCTTGCGTGCATTTTCTGCATCATCAATAATTAATACTGTATAACTCACTTATTTATTCTCCTTGGCTGCTAATTTAAGTGCGATTGTGAATATAGTACCGCTTGTATATGATTCAACCCCTATCTTGCCGCTATGGGCATCTATGATCTTTTTAGAAATTGCCAATCCCAATCCAGTTCCCCTTTCTTTACCTGAAATTAAGGGCTCAAACAATTTTTCTTTTATTTCTTCAGAAATACCATGACCAGTATCGGATATTTTGATTTCAAGGAAATCTGATGAATCCAATATTTTATCTACTTGGATTGAGAGTTCTCCTCCATTATCCATCATAGCATCGGTGGCATTATTAATTATATTCGTAAAAACCTGATCGAT
>CAZBCD010000364.1:0-1752 GCA_964490205.1 uncultured Pelolinea sp.
CATTGATGCTGAACAAACAAATAATGATGATGGGGCAATTACTATTTGGAGCACAAACCAGACCGTTGAAGAAGATTACATAATAGAATTTGGAGAAACCTTAATTATCAAGCCCGGGGTCGTTGTACGATTAAATCAAAGTGTACGACTTGTAGTGAATGGTACTTTACGAGTTGAGGGTGACGAAAACGATATGGTCCTTCCCACATACAATAAAACAACCAAATCCGATATCAATGGGTATTGGAAGGGGATTGAGTTCAATGCAGGTAGTGAAGGAATAATTAGGAACAGCACAATGGAATTTGCATGGAGCGCGATTGAGATAGAATCGGCAAGTCCCATGATCAGAGGAAATGTCATTAGATTTGCTCAAGCTCATGCTATTTTTTTTGAGGGGCCTTCAAATCCGATCATTAGCAATAATAATATAATTGACAATAATAATGGTATCTTTTGTCATGGAGATTCTATGGCCATTATTGAAAATAATAACATCTCGAACAATTCTGTTGGGATTATGACGGGATCCTCTATCACCATCTCAAATAATAGGTTTATTGCAAATAAAGTTGCAGCGATTTATTGCGCACAGCAGTCTTCTCCAATTATCACCGATTGCATAATATTAAACACTAGCGTTAATGATTTTGAAATCGTATCCAATAGTCATCCTAAAGTGTTCAATTCAGTCTTTGATGAAAAAAAAGTGTATTTTGGTGATGAATCAACATTAACCGTTGATGGTAAAATCCTTCGTAAGAAACAAAAGACCGATGATGAAGAAATCCTATCTATGGAAATTATTGCAATTCTCCTATCGATTATTATATCTATCATTATCATTTTTGGAGGAATAATCTCATGCAAATGTCCTAAAGAATTGGATATTAGCACAGAAGTAGAAAAGATTAAAGCGGTATATAGGATAATACCATATCTTTCCCTTTTTCCATTTCTTTTTGGTTTTGCTATACTTATCTCAATGTTGATATTAGGTCATCCTAAAGGAACACAAATTGGAATCGCTATTGGAACTCCTTTTGTTATAATGACTTTAATCATTCTGATTTGCACAAAAATTAGACAATTTCGATTGAAGATGAAAGTATGGATTCCAAAAAATTATTTAAAATGCGGCAATGCAGTTTTTATAATAACAATTGGTTTAAATATTTTCATTGGAATTGGAATCGCTATTGTTTATTTTTTAAGACCGGAACAATTATGGAATCTAATTCAGAATATTATCCCTTTGTCGGTGTTTGTCCTTTCTTTAAGCCTTTTGACTTTAATAATCGCGGTAGTGATGAGAAAAAGAAGAATTCTTTTTCATAAGTCTTTCTCGGAAGGCCATAAGAATATCCTAGAAACAATTGATAAAGTACTACGGAATAAATCTATTGAGTTTATAAAGACAGAAAAAAGAAACTTGTATTTTAAAAAGGTTACGGTGGTTTATATTGAAAAAGTAATGATTGAAATCGAAAGATCTTTTCAATGTGTTGAAATAAGTATCTACCCTGTAACTGAAGAAAATGAGGAGTTTGTTGGATCATTATGTAGAGCAATTGACAATGCATTAAGCCATTCGGATTAATAGAAAAATGGTTGAAGAATCGTAGATATGTGTTTTCTAAACTTTGCCTTCTAAAATAAAAGAGAAAGAATTTGGATTGGGTACATTACACACGTTCACTTCTCGGGTGTTTACTGCCCCTCCGATACACGGACGAAGCGAGCACGAATAAC
>CAZBCD010000365.1:0-1745 GCA_964490205.1 uncultured Pelolinea sp.
TGTCCATCCTTCGCGGTCTATCTGAATATGGTAGCCGTTGAAGTCCTCAACTTTTTCAGAAGAGATCTTCCCGCCGACCAGCGGTTCTTCGTCATCCCCGATCGGTTCGTATTTCAGCTCGACTGCAACCGCGCCCTTAACTTTTGGAAGCAGATCTTTATCAATTCGCTGGGTGTGCGCGAAAATGGCTGCTCCCTGGGCGATCACAGTGAAGGGGTCTACGCTGAATTCCAACGGGATGCCGAGCCCTTTTTTTGGATCTAGTAGCATTTCGCGCAAATAAGGAGCCAGTGTCGGGCCACCCACTAGGATTACCTTTTGAATATCTATAATCTCCAAATCCTGCTCCTTGATAGTTGCTTTACATTTTTTGATCGATTTCTTAATTAGAGGAGTTACTGCTTTAGCTACCTGCCCGCGTGTCAGCTCACATTCAAAGATATAGTCCTTACCAGGAAATAAATTCTCAATCAAAATTGGTGTGCTCTCGTAATTCGATAATTGGATTTTCGCTTTCTCCGCTTCAATTTTTAGTTTTGCCAATGCCCCTGGATAGGTTTTAATATTCCCCTGTTCTAGGTCCTCTATCCCAGTCTGCTCGCTTATAACCGGTATAAAATACGTGTTTACGATCTTCCAGTCCATATTTTTTCCACCCAACTTATCATCCCCATCGTGGCCCATCACACGGAAAATTCCCTCTTTAAGCTCTATCACCGCCACGTCAAAAGTACCACCACCTAAATCATACACCAGCCAGAAGGCCTGTTTCTTATCACTCTGGAATCCGTAGGCTGTTGCCGCCGCAACCGGTTCCTGTAATATCGCACAGCAGTTGATACCGGCCAATTCAGCAGCATTTTTTGTGGCCTCCACTGATGGTGAACTAAAACCCGCTGGGACTGTGATGACAGCCGCAAGCACTTCTTCCCCTGTACGCTGTTCGACACTCGCCTTTAATGTTTTTAGAATCTCCGCTGAAAGTTGTTCCGGTTTCCGTTTCTCACCGCTTGCCGAAAAAGGAAATTCAAAGTCTTCCCCCATCTTTCGTTTGAATTCACTTTTAGTGTTGCCTGGATCTATCCCCAACCGCTGGTAGGCAAGCCGCCCAACATAAGTCTTTTTATTCTTATCAATATATACACAGGAAGTGGTATTCTCTGCGCCATCATTGTTCTTGATCACTTTAGGTGTCATTCCATCCATTACCGCAATGTAACTATTGGTCGTACCCAGGTCAATCCCAAAATCTATCGTATTACGCATCTTATTTCTCCTCACCTTCACCTATCCCATTTTTATCTTTTTCGTTTACTGGTTCTCCCACTATGACCTCGCCCGGAAAGATATGTTTTCCGCGGTATGTGATGGTTGGTTTGATGGTTTCTTTTATAATCTCAAAGTTGATGCCTGGCGTTTCCTCATAGGCGATCACACGCACATCATTCCCTATGTGATGTTTTTCCCCAACTTTATCAATTACTTCAATTTCGGCCTGCTTCATTTTTTGGAAAGCATTTTCTAGAGGGCGCTTGAGTGAAAGGGATACATCCTTCGGTAGTTCATTTTCGAATCCTTCCAGCTTACGGCGGAAATACCACAAATCCACAATCAATGACGTCAGGATAGGTTTATAGACATCCCTACTGGGAGCTTGAATCACACCCGTTGGTCTATCAGCCAAATCAATAGGAATAACAATTTTCTTTCCGTTCGGTGTTGTTGCCACCGCAGTATTTCTCTTT
>CAZBCD010000366.1:0-641 GCA_964490205.1 uncultured Pelolinea sp.
TGAATTCAAGAGTACTTATTATATTTTTACAATATTTTTCCCGGAATAACACGTATGAGATTCATAAGAGATGTTCGATTGTGATCTTGAGCAATATCTATCATCTATTCGGTTTGAACGTCGAAAAAGTTAGCAGAATATCCAGTGAAGTCATATAATTACGAAAAGAATTTAATGTATGCTCTGTGGTTCTGATGTTAAACACCCGATAGACGCCATATTAAAAAAGTACAATAAACTATGATAAAGGCTAATGACACCGGTGATCGTGCAACGAAATGGATACGCTGGATTGCCCGTATATGGTCTGCTCCGATCATTGTTTACTCTATGATGATGATTGCCGGTTATGCATGGAACTGGGTGACAATCGGTAAGGCAGATCCGTATGCGGTGGAGGGCTATCCTCTCGTAGAAGCACTACCCCCAATCCTGATGTTTCTAAGTGTCCTGGGATTAGGCATCGCCTGGCGTTGGGAGAGATTGGGGGGAACCATTTCCCTTGTTTTCCAAATAGCGGCGCTTATGGTGCTCTTAATTCACAGACCGATCACTCATGATTTCTGTTGGTCGGTTATCCCTTACCTGATGTCGATGGTGATTGCCATTCCTGGAATATTGTTCTTGGCATACTGGTTCCG
>CAZBCD010000366.1:651-1738 GCA_964490205.1 uncultured Pelolinea sp.
AAATAACCCTCAACTATTAAGGATGGTTCATATCTATTCGCTGGAATCTCCACCGAAGGCTGGGCGAAATACCAGGAGTGGCTATGGTCGAGCAATAGTCGCAGCAAGAACGGCCAGTAACTGGAACTCTCATTGTTTGTCATCTAAGAAAGCCAAAGTGAAAGCATAAAAGTAAAAGTGAAAAATGGGATACTACAGTGATTTGAAAAACATAAGCATCGATGATTACCAAGAGATTTTAAAATCAGCTGACTTGCTTCCGAGCAGAATGATTTTAAAAAATGATATTAATGATATTTTTAAAATTATTAAAGAACAGAAAATTACGGATGTAGATGAATTACAAAAAGCATTAAAGAATAAAAATAAGCTACAAGAATTTTCAAAGAAGAGCGGAATACAAGAAGATTATTTAAAGATACTTATCAGAGAAGTGAATAGTTATCGCCAGAGTCCAAATAAAATTAATAAATTCCCTTGTATTTCTGAAAATGTGGTTTTGAAATTGCAAAATATAGGAATTAATAATACGCTTCAATTATTCGACAGAATCTTGACTCCACGAACCAGAAATGAAATATCAAGTCAAATAGGAATTAGTGACAATGAAATATTAATACTCGCTAAACTTACAGACCTTTCACGGATAAGATGGGTAAACCATACTTTCGCTTATGTTTTACTTGAATCCGGTCATGATACTGCCGAAAAAGTTGCGGATGCAGATTATCAAGAATTATATGAAAAAATAAAAATACTGAATGAGGAAAGGGAGATTTATAAAGGACATATTGATTTACATGATATGAAACTATGCGTAGAAGCAGCAAAGGATTTATCACTTGATATTGAATATTAATTATAAAAAAGCATGGATACGCAATAAATCATCAGGCCTGATATTGGTCCAATTTCGATCCAAAAAGCATTTGAATTCAAACATTGGGCGATGAAGGTATCCTTGCGCCCCTTCGAGAAAAACGATCTGCTCAACCTGCAAATGTGGGCTGATGAAATTGAGGCCAAAAGGTTTATGTCGCGAATTCTTCCACACAAATCCGATCAATATTTGCCTTCTCAAGAATCG
>CAZBCD010000367.1:0-1718 GCA_964490205.1 uncultured Pelolinea sp.
TGTACGATAATCGGACTGTTCTAGGGAGTTAATCCTGCTTGCTTTATAATCACTTTCGTGATGGACAGATGAAACCAACGAATATTGCTAATTGGCTAGAAGTTTCCATGACAGTTGACGGTGAATTAGCTGAAGCAGTAGCTGACGTGTTGGCTCGTTTTGCACCCAATGGGGTGGTGACTGAACAGGGTATCAAATTCGCATCTGGCGAAGATCAAGGCACGCCGGCTGGCCCGATCGTTGTCCGTGCGTATCTGGAGATGGATGAGTACATTGAAAAGACTTGCAAGAAGCTCGAAGAGTCACTGTATAATCTGGGGATGATTCAACCCTTGCCAAATCCCAATTATAAGCAAATCGCGGATCAGAATTGGATGGAAGCCTGGAAACAGCACTACAAACCGATTCCTGTCGGTGAGCGGCTCATCATCCTCCCTGTTTGGCTGGATTCACCTGAGCCTGGACGCATCCCGATTAAGATTGATCCTGGTATGGCCTTCGGAACAGGGACTCACCCAACAACGCAACTCTGTCTTGAACTTATCGAAAGCTTGTTCATGCAATCAAAAATCAAAAATCAAAAATCGAAAAAAGTTATTGATATTGGTTGTGGTTCCGGGATTCTCTCGATAACAGCACTCAAGCTTGGTGCGCAAACCGCCCTAGGTGTGGATATTGATATTGATTCAGTAAAAAACTCACACGAGAATGCAAAAAAAAATGGAATTGGTGAAGAATTCTTCATCGGCCAGGGATCGGTTGCAGAAATACTAGCAGGAAAGTTCCAATATAAGCATGCGCCGCTGGTAATTGCGAACATCCTTGCCCCAATCATTATCCGCTTGCTTGATGATGGATTGGCCAAACTAGCGGAACCAGGTGGAACGGTGATTTTAAGCGGAATCCTGGTTGAGCAAGAAAAAAAGGTCCTTGAGGCTGCGCAAGCATCAGGTCTGAAAATGAACGAACAGAAAAAGATAGGGGATTGGGTGGCGTTGTCTTTGTCTAAAGCTTAAGCTATCTCGTAAAGAATACCAACATGTTCAGTCGACCGATACGAATGCGGTCACCACTTTCTATCGGATATGGTTGTTTAGGTACCAGCCGTTGGTTTTCATGCCAGGTTCCATTGCTACTTTCAAGATCTAGAATTTGATATCCATCTTTTGTCTGGTGGATCATAGCATGCAGACGGGAAATACCTAAAGTGAAGGCATCATAATCGGTCAGGTCAACTAGCGGTTCAGGTGCTTTAATTTCTTCAGATTCGCGCCCTAAAATAAAAACATTTTTCTCTTGCATAGCGATTGGCTGACCATCTTCGAGGTTGATAAGAGCAATACCTTTTGATGGGAGTTCAAAATCCATAAAGCGTTCAGCGTTGAAAGCTGGTGCATCAAGAACGTCATCAAATATTTCTGGAAGGGTGCCAGTTACCTCCCGTGCACTTTTTAGGGTAACGGTATCTTGTTTGTTGTTTTCCAGGGGTGTATTGCAGTACGCACATAGGATTGCCCCCGATTCGTTTTTCATCTTACAAGCTGGACAAAAGATTCCTGATACAGTGTTATTCATATCTCAATATCGTTGCAACTAATTTGAGCCTGTATTGTAGCATAAACGTGCGGGAGGTTTTCAAAGATTATTTAACCTAGTGCATAGTTACTTTGGTTTTCCCTAATGGTTATTGGTAAAAATTTCAAAAAGGGTGTTATTTT
>CAZBCD010000368.1:0-1714 GCA_964490205.1 uncultured Pelolinea sp.
CCACTCTTTACCTGAAAATACAAGATATTCACCGTCTACTATCAAATCTGCAAAAAATTCTTTTCGTTTTTCTAATTCTTTTCTAGTGATCGACAGCTTATATGTTTTAACCGATTTAACTACTTCTTCATATATCAAATAATAAAAATCTTGCTCTTTTATTCAAATCCTTCTGGCTACTTCATAAAATAGTTCTCTTACCTTATACCCTGATCCGTAAATAGTGTCAGTTCTCCAAGTTCTAAGATATACATACTCCTTTGATAACTGTATTAGTTTATATAAATCAGATGACTTTTTGATATTCAATTCAATTAATAATCTATCCATTTTGCCTTTCATCTCAACTCTGGCATAGTCCAATCTTTTAAGTTCCTCTTTGGGATCCTTATTCTGCTTTACAAAATCATCCATTCTTTCCCTAATTATTTCTTCTGTCCAATAATTATGCCAATAATATAATCTGGCTCCAATCCATCTAAATTTTCTTAAATGTTGTTTTAACAATTTATCAAAATTTTCATCTTTTCTTTTATATGCTAAAAGGAGGTTATAGAAAGAACGTTCCTCTTTGGCATGTTCGTTTTCTTTTATTGGGAAAGTTAAAATTTTAAGCCATTCTTGTTTTTTCTCTTCATCTTCACCATGCAGTTCTTTTAAAATAACTTGGGCTAATATTTTATCAATGGCAGCAATCGGGGCTAAGAAATTATGAGCGTAAATTGCTACTTTTAAAAATTTATTTATCCATTTATTTAGTTCTGCCTTAGTTAATTGACTGCAATTTATCTTTTCAATCTCACGAGCTACTCGATCAAGCTCTTTTACATATTTTACTGTACTATCTCTAAAGCTTAAAAATAGTTTATAGCCACCATTGTTAAAAACCTGATTCATATCTTTCAGTTCTTTTTCATTATAGAAGACATCACCATCGCTAAAATGAACCCGATCCATTAGTTTTTCAGATATCCCTGTTATTTTCTTAAAGTATCTAGGAGAATTACTGGTAATTGAAGTCATAAACAGAGATTCTCGTCTATTGACTAAATATTTCCAATTTTTCTGTTTTATTCTTTTTAATGGCATATTTTTTGGCTAATATTAGTTATGCAATAAGCTTTTGATTGACTTTTTTGGAAAAATGTGCTATTATGATATAATTCGTTTTAAAATAAAATAAACCATAAAATAAAGGAGATTGCCTTGAAAAGTATTTATGTTGTAACACACGGTAAGAAGGAAAAAGGTGCAAATCCAGCTATGACATCCGAAGGTATGCAAGAAGTATCTGTCTTGCGTTCTCGTATTCCCGTAAATCCATCCATAGTTGTCCGTGGTGCTGGCAGGCGTCATCAAAATGTGGCCGAAGCTCTTAATCTTGCTCCCGTACGAATTACTGGCGCATTCGGTAGTGGTGATTCATTGGAAATGGTAGATGGTGAAAAAATGATAGTATTGACTGATGGTAGCTATATTGAATCGAGTCAATACACAACACTTGCCGATATCGCTCCTGCTACTGAAGCGACAGCCATTTCATTACCTGATAACGCAGTTGTATGCGCTGGACGGCCTTCTATGATAATGTTGGGTGTGGAAGATGCCAAATCCGCAGCAGTATATTGTGTGAAAGTTGAGGATAATCGAATCGTTGATATTGAAGAAGTTATTGCTACTGGTGTTGCCGAAAAGGGAACCGTTTAAACATACT
>CAZBCD010000369.1:0-1693 GCA_964490205.1 uncultured Pelolinea sp.
CTCCTGTGGTATTCTTAAATAATCACGGTTGCACTTGAGACTTGAATCCAGCTGTATGTAATACATTTATTGTCATGAAAAATAATCAAAAGAAAAAATACCTCATAATCGGGATAGAGGTTTTCCTGGGCTTGATGCATGTGGTCGGCATCGGACGCAATTCCAGTGAGCGTATATTCACTCTTAGCGCCAGTTATTTTTCTGACCTGACTCTTCCCTTTGGATTTTATTTTCTACTTGCATTAAATGAAGAAAAAACTGAGTTTCTTCAAAAATGGTATATAAAATCAGGAATTGTATTCCTAATGGCAGCTTTTACGGAGGTGGGGCAGTATTTTGGATTATATATCTTGGGGCGAACTTTTGACCCGATCGATATTGCTGTGTATGCGGCTGGTGTCCTGTTGGCGGCCATAGTGGATTGGCTTTTTTCAATTGTGTTCAAATTCTGGAAAATAGAATTGCAGAAAAAATGACACATTAAAATACAGAAAGAAGTTTTATGCTTAAAGCAGTTTATTTACTCATAGGCTGAACAATGCGTTGGATAAGGAGTTTTCATCAGCAAAAGCAACCGCTGATACTATTTCAGCGAGCTATGCTCATCACATTAGCCGGGAATATCTTCCTGGCAGTAATCAAAGCATTTGCTGCTTATTGGAGCGGTTCATCTGCCATGTATGCAGATGCAGTGAACTCTGTTTCTGATGTGCTTTATTCAATCCTGTTGGTGATCGGATTGTGGATGTCTCAGCAGCCGCCTGACCTCAGCCATCCGCAGGGTCACAGCCGGTTTGAACCCTTTGCCGCATTGATTGTTACTTTATCGATGGCATTCGCAGGCTTCGCAGCGGGGCGTTCCTCTCTCGTTCGTTTTATCGAGGGAGGTGAATCAATCGTTTTAGGTATTCCCCTGATAATATTGACCGTAAGTGTTGGTATCAAGGCGATTATGTACACCCTGATTCGAAAGATTGCCCATGAAACCGCCAGCCCAGGCTTGGAAGCTGCAGCGAAGGATAACATCAGCGATGTAGGGACTTCATTAGCAGCGGCTCTTGGTATTTTAGGTTCACAATTTATTCATCCGTTGTTAGACCCGGCCGCAGGGATTTTTATCGCGCTGTGGATCTTTAAAGCGGTATTCGATCAAGCGCGTGAAAACCTGGGATATCTAACAGGTGCGGGAGCAGATTCTAACACTCAAAAGAAATTTCTTGAAGCAGTTAAAAAGATAGAGGGAGTCGAGGATGTCCATCATATCATCACTGATTACGCAGGGCCAAAATTAGTAGTCGATATGCATATTAATGTGGATGGAGAATTGTCATTGAACCAGGCGCACGCTATTTGCGATCAAGCGATTGAACTGTTGACTGCTTTCCCGGAAGTGGACCGCGCTTACGTGCATGTTGAGCCAATTGGATATTTATAAGAATCAGGTCATCTTTTCAACGATCAGCAGGAAATCGACGTGGACAAAACCAATATGGCAGACATTGGGGATAATCGATACTATTTCTCCTTTCAGAGAATTTAGAAATTCTTCTAATTTATGCTGGTCTTCGGTCATGCGTATTTTCAAGCGATGCACGCGATATTTCATTTTTACTATTCTCCAATAATGATTTTAATTGGTACCTTGAATTCAACTAGCAAGTGCAACTTTGAAAGCGTAAGAGAGGTAAGCTGC
>CAZBCD010000370.1:0-1684 GCA_964490205.1 uncultured Pelolinea sp.
TCGCCTTTCCTGAAACTCAAAGTAAGAAAGGAGTAAAGGAAATGGCGAAAAGAGGTAATAACGAAGGAACAATATATCAGCTCCCTAGCGGTAATTGGAGAGCTCAGATATATATCAACGGCTATCGTCTTGGAAAAACTAAAAAGTCGAAGAGGGAAGCACAAGCGTGGCTGCGGCAAACGCTCGAAAAAACAATTCAAGGTTTTACAGGCCATGGATCCAACATGTTGTACAAGGTCTTTTTAGAGGATTGGTTATCCGCGAAAAAGAGTGCGATTAAAAATAACACGTGGTCTTTATATGAAGCGACTATACGCAACCACATTATCCCTTTTCTTGGAAGAGAGAAAATATCAGACGTTACACCTGAAAAAATCCAGCTGCTGTATTTACAAAAAGAACAAGCTGGAACCGGAATTCGAACCATTAGGATCATCCATACAGTGCTCAACAACAGCCTCAAGAAAGCTGTAAAGCTTGGGATCATTCACGCCAATCCGACTAAAGCTACCACCCCACCTACATATATAAGCCCGGAGATGGAAATTTATTCTGAATACGAAATCACGCAGCTGCTCATGGCAGTCAAGGGAACAAATATTGAGACACTAATTCACTTTGCGGTTACAACCGGGTTGCGCCAATCAGAATTACTTGGTCTGCAATGGTCGGATATTAATTGGGATAGAAAAACCATCTATGTTAAACGCCAGTTAATGAGAAAGTTTAAAAAACCAGATTATTTTGTTTCACCAAAAACAAGGTCTGGTAAACGGACAATTTCTCTTGGCGAAAACACGATCCTGAAACTTCAAGAACACTATCGAAAACAACAAACTCACAAAAAGAAAATCAACACGAAATGGCAGGAGAATAACCTGATTTTTCCCTCCGCAGTTGGAACACCCATGAGCCAGCATAATCTTTATAAGAAATTCAAAGCTGTTATTCGTCAAGCTGGAATGCGGAATATTCGTTTCCATGATTTACGACACACTGCGGCATCGTTAATGCTCAATCATGGAATTCCAGTACTTATTGTGGCAAAAAGATTGGGACACTCAAAAGTAAGCGTTACTTTAGATACGTACGGGCATCTATTGCCAGGTATGGAACAAGAAACCGCGAACTTTATAGATGGATTAATCACTCCAATTGAAGTTAAATTGCATCTAAGAAAGCGTCTGTCAAGTATTTTATATAAATGAACTCCTTTATTAAGGTTGTTTACAGGGCAATATTTAACCGATGCATCTAATCGTGCTCAACCTGAAATGATTTTTTCCAGGCAGGTCAATAATTGACCAGGCACACCATATAATCCGGTCTGCCCCGGGGCCTCATCACACGATCGGTCTCTATCCACCAGCAATACCCTCAGGCTCCCAGGGCATCAAGTTTTATTGCCCGTAATTCTCTTGATAGGGTTGGTCTCGTTTCCACATGAAGTAAATTACAGTCAGCAGCCGTCGTGCCACAGCCACTCGGGCTGCCCTGCGCCCACAGCGCCGCGCCAGATGTTCATGTGTCATATACCATCTGGGGCTGACACGGCAAGCCACCATCGCTGCCCGCACCATAGCCGTGCGCAGATAACGCGATCCTTCTTTGGTGATATGCCCATGCTGCACCACCGCGTCACTGTTATGTACCCTGGGTGTCAAACCCGCCCAGCTGCACAATG
>CAZBCD010000371.1:0-1675 GCA_964490205.1 uncultured Pelolinea sp.
CAGTCTTGGAAAATTAGGCCCCTACGCCTGGAAGCTGGATACAAAACTTGTATTTCCGGCAATTATGCTATTAGCGATCTGGCAAGGGGTCGGTTTTCAAATGGTCATCTACCTGGCAGGTTTACAGGAAATTCCAGGCTCGCTTTATGAAGCCGCTCAGGTAGACGGGGCTAATAAATGGCAGCAATTTACAAACATCACGCTTCCCCAGCTGCGCAATACAACCATATTTGTATTATTATCGACAACAATCCTGGCATTTAAACTGTTCGATCAAGTAAAAGTGATGACCAACGGTGGGCCACAAAACGCTTCGATGACCACCATGGTGCATGTAGTAGAAATGGGTTGGGGCCAGCTGAAGGTTGGCTATGCTTCAGCAATAAGCATTGTATTCTTCTTGATCGTCTTGAGTGTATCTATAATCCAGCGGAGCATCATGAAAGAGAAAGGATCTGAATAATAATGGCTAAAATAAGCGCCACACACAGTTTCGGCTATCGGACCCGTAAAGCAATTGGAGCATGGATAAAGTATCTCGTAATGATCATGCTGGCTATTTTCTTTCTGTTCCCAATCGTGTTTATGATCATTTCGTCTTTTAAAGAGAATGAACTCCAAGTTATATCTGACATGAGTTCACTGAATGCATTATTACCAGTTGGAGAATTAAGCCTTCAAAACTATAAAGATGTATTTGCCTCTCTGGATTTTGAGCACTTAATGTTCAATTCAGTTCTCATCATGCTGATAACGGTTATAAGTGGGCTGTTTGTCAATAGCTTGATCGCATACGCTCTTGCACGCTTACAATTTAAAGGGAAACGGATCTTACTTGGGATTATTATTGCCTTGATCATTATTCCATTTGAAGCTGTTGCTATTCCTCTGCTTGTCCTTGTTAATAAACTTCCCTGGTTTGGCGGGGCAACATCATGGTTAGATTCATACCATGTTCAAATCATTCCATTTATTGCGGATGCTTTTTCGATTTTTCTCTTTTACCAGTTTTTTGTCAACATTCCAAAAGAGCTAGAAGAAGCTGCGCTTATTGATGGGGCAAGTTTGTTCGGAATCTTCTGGAAAATCATCTTGCCTTTATCAAAACCAATTTTTGCTACCGTAGCGATTCTCCAAGCATTAGCCAGTTGGAACCGATTCATGTGGCCGCTCATGGTTACCCGAGGACCTGATGTTCGACCTCTCACTGTAGGTATCCAATCTTTCTTCGGGCAAGATCCACGGCTTTGGGGAGACTTGATGGCTTTCTCATCTATGATCACTATTCCGGTTTTGATTGTGTTCTTGCTCTTCCAAAAATGGTTCGTACAAAGTGTGGCTTCAACTGGCATCAAGGGATGAAAATTAAGATGTGAATTTCTTGAGATATAGTGCCTACTGCATTGCTTATCACACCTTTACCTGATGATGAAACTTACTGGCCATCAGAAAATAATTTTACAAATGATCTGATCATGTTATATTTACACGCAATTTATTGCAAGATTCAGGAATAGATTTAAAAAAACAAACAAAAATTTGATAAGAAAAAAATTACTTTTCGATAGATTATGGTTCACTTCTTGTCGAACTTTATAGTGGAGAGGATGTATCTGTAAGCGGTGCTGAACCCCAAAATTAGCACCACCCGTAAATGTGTGAAATCTCCTCAAAA
>CAZBCD010000372.1:0-1665 GCA_964490205.1 uncultured Pelolinea sp.
TGAAAAATACAAAAATAACTAAATTATTTTGTATTCTTTTTTGTTATTTTAATTGTATTTGCCTTTATTCTCAGATAAAAAAGTAAGCGGAGGAAGATTATGTCTCACATGTTTGTCCCAGGACCCGTAGATGTTGCGCCTGAAGTGCTCCAAGCGATGGCCCAGCCTTTATTGCCCCATAGAAGTAAGGAGTATGAAGCTATTCATCGAAGTGCAGCAGAAAAATCGCAAAAATTGTTTTTCACAGATTTCCGCGTGTTAATCGGTACACATACAGGATCCGGCATGCAGGAAGCTGGTGTTCGGAATTTGGCTCAGCAGGACATTCTGGTGTGTGTGAATGGGGCATTTTCCCAACGTTGGTATGATGTGGCTACAACAAATGGAAAAAAAACAGTCCGATTTGATATTGAATGGGGAAAAGCTATTGCCCCAGAAGAGCTGGGCGACAAGCTTAAAAAGAAGCATTTTGAGGCAGTACTAATAGTCCACAATGAAACATCAACAGGTGTGGAAAACCCATTGAAAGAATTATGCCAGGTAGTCAAAGAAGTGAGCCCAGATACGATGATTCTTGTTGACGCAGTTTCATCATTGGGCGGTTCAAAGATAGAAATGGATGCGTGGGGGGTGGACTTTCTACTAACATCTTCACAAAAATGCCTTGCTCTTCCCCCGGGTCTTTCTCTGGTTGGCGTGACTGACCGTGCTTTGGAGAAAGCGAAAACAGTTGCCAATCGAGGATGGTATTTTGACCTGCTCAGGATGGAAAAACACCGTATCAAGAATTCGACTGCTATGACGCCGGCAGTGTCGCTTGTTTATGCGCTTGATTTTCAATTAGATCGTATTTTTGCGGAAGGGATTGAGAATCGATTCCTTCGGCACAGTGCCATGTCTCAACGGGTTTACGGCTGGGCTTTGGAAAATGGAATGACGCCATTCGCCGAAGAAGGAGCACGTTCAAAAACTGTAGCGACCATAAATAATGATAGGAATCTAGATATTCCACAGTTGAATGCTTTCCTTATGGAAAAATACCAGATGCGCATTGCGAATGGATATGGTGATCTAAAGGCAAAGACCTTCAGAATTGCTACGATGGGCGAAACTTCCATGGAAGATATCGACGCTCTTTTACATGCAATCGAGAAATTTATGCGACAATAATCTGTGAACGAGGTTTATTTGAAAGAGGAGATGAAATCTCCTCTTTTTTTATAGATATTTATTTAGGAATTCGATGATAGTGTTGTAGTAATCTTCTATATTTTCCTGCTTTTTAAACCCATGTCCTTCACCCTCATATAGTCTTAATGTGCAGGGGATGTTGCGTTTGGTTAATGAATTAAATATCTCTTGAGATTGATTTGGGGAAACAACTTTATCTTCGGTCCCATGAAATAATGCGATAGGGTCTTTTATTTCTTGTAAATGTGAAATAGGAGATCGGCTAACAAAGCGATCGTATTCAGTTGAAAAATCTCCCGTTAAAAATTGGTGGTAATATCGTTCAAATTTATGTGTATGTTGGGCATCATCAACAAGGTCGCCAACAGCGTAGCTACAAATTCCCGCTTTAATCAATCCCGGGAATTTGATCAGAAGATTCAGCGCGCTAAATCCACCTGCGCTTGAGCCCATAACCGCTAATTTTTCCAGATT
>CAZBCD010000373.1:0-1627 GCA_964490205.1 uncultured Pelolinea sp.
GGGTGACATTTTCATTGGTGGATTAGGGTGACATATTCACTGGTGAATGACATACATAATAAATCTTCTTGACTTTCAAAATATCCTTCTCGTGTTGTTACTTCTATAGAATGTTGACAATTAATCGCTCATACTTTATCGAACTATTCCCATTGAACTCCCAGGCATATTCGATAATTCAATATCGTTATACATTGGAAGCTCACTTCAAAGACTGCCCGGTAGATAAGTTATTATGTTCTATAAACCAATAATTAGTAGGTTTTGATCTATATCTCTTTCAAGAAGGATCATCCTGTCTAAATATTTTTATTCTGATATTCGTATTTGTCATTACCTGCGAAGTGGGGTTATTTGCATACAATTTTTCAAAAATACCTTGGATCCTTCTCTGAAACAAGGGAAAATTTATTGGCAACATCATGGCAATCTCGGCAGCGATACTTTGATGAAAAATGAGGATTAATAATGAAGACAAAAGCAACAGGTTATTGGGTTTTTTCCTGATAATCTCAAACACGATAGATAAACTTTATCAAAAATATTTTCGACAAGCAATTTATTTTCAGTTATCCATCCTTCAGCAACAAATCACCATGACAAGAATACAATTTATTGATTCTCTAAAAAGACCCCTAAATCTAAAAATTGATCCTTTCTTCTTCAACAACAAGCGGCCTCTTAAGTATCTGCGTGTAGATTGCTCCAATATACTCTCCAATAATCCCAAGAAAAATGAGCTGAATCGAAGAGAAGAAGAACAACCCTACAGCTATAGGTGCCAACCCTAATGAAAAATCTTTCCAATTAGTCAGCTTATAAATTAAATAAAACAACCCTATCAATACGCTCACCAAGGCAGTTATAAAACCAAGAGTAGTCGCCAACCTGAGAGGCACCTTGGAATGATTGGTTAACGCAAGCATAGCCATGTCATATAAAGAATAAAATTTTTTCTTTGCGACGCCGTGCTTTCCGGGTGGTTGTGCAAATGGGACTGTAGCTATCTCGTATCCTAGGTCCGCTACAAGACCGCGAAAGTATGGGTACGGATCGTTCAATGACCGCATTCTATCGATCACTTCCCGGTCATACATGCTAAAATCGGTCGCATTCTCCACCAGGTGGATTTCAGATAACCGATCCAGTAGACGAAAAAAGGTTGTCTTGAGCCAGGAGTAAATACGATCTTCCACGCTGTTCGTTTTTACACCGACTGCTACCTTGTATCCTTGTTCCCATTTGTTTATGAATTCCGGTATAAGCGATGGGGGATCTTGAAGATTAGAAGCCACATACACAACCATATCACCAGTGCTTTGAAGGATGCCATAATAGGGGGATCGGATGCGGCCAAAATTCCGCGTGCTGATAATTACCTTTATTTTTTTATCTGATTTTGCAATTTTTTGCAAAATTGGTATTGTGTTATCAGTGGAATGGTTGTCCACATAGATTAGTTCATAAGTGTACCCTTTGAGAGCATCCATCACTTCTTTAATTTGCTTGTATAGTAATTCAACATTTTCCTCTTCGTTGTAGCAGGAAGTTACGATACTTATCTTTTTCATATGTGGTTTCAAACTTTTAGTGCAACAAGATTATTAATGACTTCATCAGGTTTATA
>CAZBCD010000374.1:0-1620 GCA_964490205.1 uncultured Pelolinea sp.
CTCCTGTGGTATTCTTAAATAATCACGGTTGCACTTGAGACTTGAATCCAGCAATCAATTCATGGAGATTCAATGGCACTATTGGTCGGTAAAAAACTTGGAAAGTACGAGATCATCGAACGCATTGGCAAAGGTGGAATGGCAGAAGTTTATAAGGCGTATCATTCACAGCTAGATCGGGAGGTCGCAGTCAAAGTTCTTTACAGCCATCTTGCAGAAGGAAAAGAATTTCTAAAACGTTTCGAACACGAGGCAAAATCGGTTGCTGCTTTAAAACACCCAAACATTGTGCGAGTTCATGATTTTGATAATCAAAATGATTTATATTACATGGTTTTTGAGTACATTAAAGGCGGGACAGTCGGCGATCTAATGAAATCTTATACAGATAAACAACAATATATTTCCTCAGAGCTGATGGTAAAAATATTCAAACAACTGATCAGTGCCTTAGACTATGCCCACAAAAAAGGTCTAATTCACCGAGATATCAAACCTTCTAATATATTAATTGATGAAGACGATAATGCGTTTCTGACAGACTTTGGTATTGCTAAAATGATGAGCGGTATTTCTCAGATGACATCAACTGGCTCACTGATCGGCACTCCAGCTTATATGTCGCCGGAACAGGGACTAGGAAAAGAATTAACGAGTGCTAGTGACCTATATTCATTGGGTGTGATCCTGTTTCAAATGTTAATCGGGCGCGTTCCTTTTGAATCTGACACTCCGTTGGCTGTGATTCAAGCTCAAATTAATTCCCCTGTTCCGAGCCCAACTGATTTACGCGCAAATTTACCTAAGAAATTCGAAAACATTATCTCGAAAACATTAGCAAAACGGCCAGAAGAAAGGTATCAATCTGGACAGGCACTTATAAAAGATCTTGAACCAGTATTGATCGAGATGCAAAATGAAAATCGATCTCCTGGGATAACTTCCCAACCGACCAGAATGTTATCTAATATTAAAAAAGATGGAGAAGGTATTCAAAATATGGCAACTGTTCCATTGAAAAAACAACCGCCTCCTTCAGTTCAAAAGAAAAGAATAAATGAAATTGATCAACAATTGGAAAATGAATTAATAATCAACAAACCTGTAAAACCTTTTATCCTGTTTCAAAAACCCTATCTATATATTATTCTTGTTATGATAGTGTTAGCAATCTCTTGGTTCGCGTTCTTACAAAATCTAGTAGCAAGTCCTGGTGAATCGTGTGCGACACCAGAAGCGTGCTTGCAACTTGCTGAAGAAAATAGAATTAACGGACAGTTGAATGACGCAATATATTGGTACGATCAGGCAATAAAAATCTCCGGGAATGATCGCGGGATGGCCGCAGGATTCTGGTGTGATAAAGGAGATTTACATTTTGAAATCGGTGATTCTGATGAGGCAAGAAAGGATTTCCAGACTTGCTTCGATTGGGCAGAGAATGACCCCGGATTACAAGATTTACGCTTTTGGGCTGAAGAAGGGTTAGCCCGCATTTCAAATTCAGTAAAATAACCGCTTCTTATACAATAATTTCATAAACCTATCTGAGTCGCCTTTCCTGCTTTCGTGTGATACTATGAAAGCGTCCCTGCCAAATTGCTAAACTTGAAGTAACCA
>CAZBCD010000375.1:0-1619 GCA_964490205.1 uncultured Pelolinea sp.
CTCCTGTGGTATTCTTAAATAATCACGGTTGCACTTGAGACTTGAATCCAGCAGTCAATTTTTTATAAAGGCAAATGAGTTTTAAACGGAGATAGGCTGATGTCCCCTCTCTGCCCTGGGATTGACCTGAATATCAAGCTTACGGGTTGGTCTTAGTCTACTTACGAACCAGAATATTTTCTATAACAAGTGTATCGATACCGCTATTAGAGAATGTACTCAGGGCATTGGCCGGTGTATTTACGATAGGTTCTCCGCGCAGGTTGAATGATGTGTTTATCAGTACCGGGACTCCGGTAGCTTTTTTAAACAATTCGACCAGCCGATAATAGCGCGGGTTCCAATCCTTGCGAACAGTTTGAAGGCGTCCGGTTCCCATGTGATTTACAGCTGGCACTTTTTTACCTTCTTTTTCATCATATGCACAGACTGTCAGCATGAAACGGGGCGGGTAATGTTTTTCCACATCCTTGAGGCCGGGGAAAAAGCGCGCGGCTTCTTCTTCCAGGATGACTGGCGCGAAAGGGCGGAATGGTTCACGAAACTTGATCTTCGAGTTTACAATGTCTTTCATTTCCTGGGTGCGCGGGTCAGCTATGATGCTGCGATTGCCCAGGGCACGCGGCCCATATTCAAAGCGCCCCTGATACCAGCCAATAACCTTCCCTTCAATAATATCGTCGACTACTTTTTGGATCAGCAGTTCATTGTCATCTATCTCTTCGTATGAAAACCCGCTGGTTTTCACCGCCTCAATGATCTCGGCATTGGAATACGAGGCACCCCAATAGTTGTGTTCTTGGACAAAGCGCCTGGGTTTACCTAAAAGGATATGGTAGGCATATAATGCCGCCCCTAGTGCGCCACCTGCGTCTCCTGCTGCTGGCTGGATAAACATCTGCTCGAAGGGGGTTTCTGCCAGAATCCGCCCATTGGCTTTACTGTTCAGCGCGACGCCGCCAGCGTAGCATAAGTTCTTAGAGCCGGTTTGTTTTTGTACAGCCCTGGCCATTTTCAGAATGACTTCTTCGGTTACCAATTGGATGCTAGCTGCGATATCTGCGTAATGCTGGTTCTCCTTTGCTTTGGGTGAGTTAGGATCTACCCGCGGGTCCATCTTTGGGGTAATAAATTCTTCCTCGTGGATACGCGGCTTACCAAACAGATCGGTGAATTTCTTGCTATAGCTATGATTCGTGGAATAGTGGTAACTAAAGTAACTCATATCCAACCAGAAACTGCCATCATCAAACACTTTGATTATTTTGTGAATATTATCGACATAGTCAGGGTTCCCGTAGGGCGCCATTCCCATCACTTTATACTCACCATTGTTAACTCTAAAGCCCAGGAACGCGGTGAATGTTGAGTACAATAAACCAAGAGAATGTGGAAACCGTTGTTCGTGGGTTAGTTTTATTTCGTTTACGTTGCCGAATTCCCATGAAGCTTTCCCATATCCTATGGACGCTGTTGTCCATTCCCCAACGCCATCAATGGTTTGAATCGCGGCTTCTTCAAACTGTGATGCATACAAGGCAGATGCTGCGTGTGACATATGATGGTCGATAAATATGATCTTCTCCGGCGGCTCTTCGATTTTTTCCATGATGATATTC
>CAZBCD010000376.1:0-1616 GCA_964490205.1 uncultured Pelolinea sp.
CCACAACTTTACCTTCTTCCTGCCCGTATTTCTGTTTCTTTGCTGTGTAATAGTATTCTCCCGGTTCTAGGTCTCTTAAAATTTCACCTGGCCTAAGAGTTTTTTTATTTTTTATATTGATAAATACATCATCTAGTTGAGTCTCAAATACCATAGATCCGGTAGATGCCAATGCCGGGATTACGATATTTACCTCATCCTTAATAATCTTTTTTTCAGAAACAATGACCCGGATATATAAATCTCCGTGTTTATTCGTTCCTATATTTTCAGGGATGAACCAGTTGAAGGGACTCTCATTTATACCTTCCTTAGACACTTCTATATAGTTTTTATTATCAATTGAGTATTCGATCCTTACGTGACCTGTTTTTATACTCGTTATCCAGGCTATTTCTAGGAGATTAGATTTATTCGGAATTACTTGAGCTGCCGTGGGCTTGGTTATTTGTATATATTGAGCGGAGAGAGTGGTAAGAAAAAGAAAAGAGCATAAAAATAAAGTTTTATATATGATAGAAAAAGAATTCACAACGCTTTCTAATTTCAATCACTGAAATGGAAAGAGATTGCCAAAGATAATGATAAATGGAGTCCACTGAGATCCGTCATTATCTTATCTGAAAACTTATCCTTGTAATATTGTCGATATCCTATTTTAATATCACTTCCAATCGCTTCACCCTTTAAACCATAATCAATAAATTTGCCTTTTTTAGATGAATAATAATCAAAATAAAGGCCACCAGATGCATCACCGCTAGGTTCAACGTATGTTGGATAATAAAGCCCCAAGTTATAGCCGTATGTACGAAGTTTATCCCAGGCACCATATCCAACCCGGACGTTTTGTATC
Organism: uncultured Pelolinea sp.; assembly: GCA_964490205.1. GTDB lineage: Bacteria > Chloroflexota > Anaerolineae > Anaerolineales > Anaerolineaceae > Pelolinea. Next base: position 857 of record CAZBCD010000376.1, read on the forward strand.
CTAACGCTAGGGCCAGTTATCAAATACCCCTTTTTATCATACCCTAATGAATACCCCATTGAGCCAAGACTAAAATTATAAGTCCATTCAAATGGAGTAGTTGAAGCAGGCGATGTCTGAACACCTTGTATATAGCCATTGGAATTATGCGTATAGGCCACTTCACCATTATGTATAATAACCACCCAATTGCCAACCATACCTTCTACCTTAAAAGATTCCCCGACGTACGTCTTGGTAACAATCTGATCCTGAGTAGAAGGTCCAGCACGGATATTATCTACTGATTTGGTAACAATAAAACTTCGCCCAGCATAAGTTCTATCTATATTATGAGGCATACTTTTGGATATGGCGATACTTACTTTTTGTGTATCAAACACTGCCCCATCTGTGTCAGATTGGATCATTATTTCAATATATTGGTAATTCGCAACGGATGATTGGGGATACCAGAAAAATGACCCTTCATTGAAAGGTGAGCTTGAAATATAGATCCACTCATCAGAATTATTCTTGTAAAATAAATTTAGATCACCCTGGTAATTCTTACCTTCCCAGGCAATCTCCAGTCCTTCATTAATTTTTACTGTTTGAAGGTTTTTGGGACTGACTATTTTAACTGAAGATGTGCTGATTGTTGTGCTCTTTTTTTGTTTTGAAGCCCTTGACCGGAGAAAAACCTCATCAGAAATATTACGATTAGATTTTGAGACAACTTCTATCGCTATTACACCATCTTGATCAGTGAAATCATTGG
>CAZBCD010000377.1:0-1599 GCA_964490205.1 uncultured Pelolinea sp.
GCTCCTTTGATTTAGTCGTTGGAGAGGCGCTTATCTTACCGCAGCTTACCTCTCTAACGCTTTCAAAGTTGCACTTGCTAGTTGAATTCAAGTGCCAAATTATTCTTACTATCAAGTTTCACAATAATGGTGTTGTCACTAACGCTATATTTGCCTTGTACAGAATTGATTTTTCCTGCATTCGCACCAACACGAGCAATCAAAATGGCATCACCTTCATAGTCGGGTTCATCTATATAACTAATCACACCAGTTGAACCATAAAGTGGGTAATCCCCACGCATTGATCGCACCTTTGATTTACCCGACGAAACCGAAGTAGCAATTTCTCCTAATTTACGAATATCCCACTCAGCGGGAATTACACCTTCTTCAGTCTGTTTATAACCCAGACTTACTCCCATTCAAACCCCATCCTCATCAAATGTGCGTCCACCTTGACATCCAAATTTTCCACTGCTTCCTTAAGTTTCGGTAGGGGATCATTATAACGCTCCGCCAGTTCCTTCACACGGCAGGTGAGGTTTTGCGCGATATTTTCCACCTCGCCCTCAATATCTTCCCACAAAGCCGCTATCCATTTATCCTCTACCACCAGCGTCTTTACTTCAGCTTCTAAAAGAAGAGGATATTTGGCGGTCACCTTGGCATCCAATATCTTTTGGGCATTCTTGATTTTTTTTCCGGCTGTTATTTCCTGTTCGAGCAGGTTCAGGTAAGTTTTTAATATGTCCAACTCGTCAGTAAATTCCAGATCATCTCCGATCTCTTTGACGCGTTTCTGAATCCTTCCCTTGCTGAGCTTCCCTTTATCCGATTTCAGCTCTTCCAGCACACCTTCTTTGCCACTGTGTTCCTCTTCCATTTCCTCTTTCTGTGTTGTGATGGTATCTTTTTCATTCTCAAGTTGGTCAATGACATTATGTTCAGTTTTAAAATAACGGGCGATTATAAATTCCGCTGGAATCAGGTTGCTGTTTGCGCCCCACCCTCCAGTGACGATCATAAACACATCATCCTGCATAATGCTTGTCCAATAATCCATCAAATATTGGTAGATATCATATTTATCAATCAAGCGGGTCTCCGTGAAGGTCTGCAGGATATCTTCTGAAAGCGTTTCGATCAATTCCTTGGGGCTATCACTGATCATGAGACCATTTAACATCGGTGTATGTCGTTCCGCCCATGCTTGAAAGAGTGCCGTTATCTGTTCTTTGAAAGCCACAAATTCCGCATTCTGTCTGACGGTTTCCTGGATTTTCGCAGTCGAACTTTTTAGATCGCTGTAGTTTTCTCTATCACTGGGAGTGAACAATTCTGTTTTGAGAGAAGGGAACACCTCCCAATAAAGTGTCATCCCGTCGATATCCCGATTTGGGATTCCGCCCTTGAGATGCGCTTCTATATCCTGAAGATCTTCAGGCTCGCTGCTGTCTATGTAGCGTGGGATATTGAGGTTAAAATCGTTCTCGCCGATCTCCGCATTGGCAACCATCCGCGCGTACCTAGGCGTTTCTTGCTGTGCGTTAAATACATCCACGTGAAATACGTCATACCCTCCAAGACAGTTTGTAATAATAAGTAAAGTACAAACAG
>CAZBCD010000378.1:0-1598 GCA_964490205.1 uncultured Pelolinea sp.
CCGCCTGTGGTATTCTTAAATAATCACTGTTGCACTTGAGACTTGAATCCAGCAACCGATATAATGCGTATAAACAATTGAAACACTGACTGTTGTGATTACCAGAATGAGATTATACTATTACTTTTTCAGCACATTTATATTATCAACTCTATGCAATACCGCTTCTTCCTTATATTAGCCAGTGCTTTTATTGAACATTTCTAGGCAGAAAAATTGCTTACCCATATTTGTGGATTTGCCCGAAAAATCTTCTTTTTCAACTTTTACCAAATATGCTTATGTATGGTGCTAAATTAATACAATAAGGAACACTCTGATTTATCACGCAAAAATAATATACTAAAATGAGGCCTGGTAAGTATTCAAACGGATCTGCAGTGTTCAAATATCGCTGTCAACATGGACCAGCATCCTGTTTTCATCAGGAAATCTATCATTCAACAGTCGTGCACGTATCCCCGCTGTACAGGTTTTCAATATCCATAAGAAATTCATGCGGTTGATCAACTTCCCTGACAAATCCGCACACATCCGCACTTTTCAAGAAGGACGCAGGGTGGAGGTACACAGGTATGAAGGGCAGTTCATTATTTAGTATCTGCAGCGCGTTCCTCTGTGCCAGTACTGAAGCGTCCGCGTCCAACCCTCCCTGTGCGCCAAGGTCACATGTTTCATCGTAAGAAAGATTTGAAAACCCAAAGTAGTTCGCACCGCCGGTTTTCTCTCCCATCCAATAATTTGCATCAGTCGGTATCTCGCCTGTCATGAACAAGCCGCAATCGAAACGCCCGCCAGTCTGCCAGGAAAGCAGCGCAAGGTCAAACTGCCTGCCAAAGATGAGCCCGTCAGGACCAGGCTGGTAGAGTTCACTTGCAGGTACCTGTGAAATATTCACCTTCATGCCGCAATTTGCAAGCCCAGCGGCAATCTCGGCGGCAATTTCACCACGCAGTGGAGATTCCGAAATAAGGAGTCCCACTTCAAATTCTGTCCCCTGGGGAACGTCAACTACATTAACAGCGGTTAATGGCGTATCTGGGTTGAGGTCCAGATCATTCCAACCAACCTGCTCCAACAACGAAATACCCAGCGTGGGATTATATGGATAAGGTGTCAGGGAAACTCCATCAAGCAGAGGGTGATCTGCAATGAGAATAGAGTCAGTAACTTCTACCGCACCACCTAATAATTTATTTCTAATCGTATCCCGATCTATACAATGCGCGATAGCCTGGCGGGTGCGGCTGTCTCCAAAGATATCCGGGCGGTCAACTCCATATGGATAATAATAGTCATCATATGAATACGGTTTGATGCCTACCGCCAGCATCTCTATCTCGGTTGGCAGGAATGCTTCTAATGAGAATTCCAAGTTGTGTACATTTTCTGCCAGGTAAATAACATCCCGCAGACCAAGAGCAGTGGGAGAAACAATTTCACATTCCTCTTCAGCAGCCAGGATGATGGTATCCGGCTCAGAATTCACAAGAAACTTGAAGGTGACGATATCTGTAAACGGCAGTCCTTCATCCGCGCGAAAATAGTTGGGGTTTTTCTGTAAGCGGATAAATGCGCCTGGCTGCCATTCGTCCACC
>CAZBCD010000379.1:0-1557 GCA_964490205.1 uncultured Pelolinea sp.
AATAATCCACTTCCTGTTACAGATCCTGCACTAGCTGTTACTGCTAGTTTAGCGTCTGGTGTAGTCGTCCCAATACCTAAATTACCACTAGTATCAAGTACCATCTGATCAGAAGCACTATTACTTCTAAATGCAATACTATTATCACTGTTTCTAAAAACACCATAATCATAAGCACTTCCATCTGTAAAGAATATTCCTAAATTATTGCCTCCAACAAATAGGTTAGTTGAGAACCTAGAAGCGCCTATTGTATCCAAAACATATGATGGATTATCCATATTAACACCCACATTTCCATTCTCAGCCACCAAAAATGCGGTTGAAGTACCTAAATCAGCCGTAGATGTAGCTACAGCAAATAAAGGTCCTGTTTCATCTGCATTATGGGCAACTGATAATCTAGCCCAAGGGGTACTTGTGCCAATCCCAGTATTACCGGATATATAGGTATTATGGGCAAAAATTGCGCCAAACCACACTTTCCGTCCCGCTGCCGATATTGTTTCCGAAGTTACTAGCAGCTCCCTATCCCCTGTTCCATTGTCCTTTTGTTCCATCTCTTCTCCACTCTCCTGTGCACTCTCTAAATACTCTTTCTCTTCTTTCTCACTCAACTGTTCACCAGTCTCTTCATCAATTAAATGTCCAGCCACAAAATTATGAGTGTCTTCAACCTCAATATCATAGACTCTTTCTTCTCCCACATGCCTAATTTCCTCAATCTCATCCCACATGATGTCTCCTTCGCCCATCTCCAGTGCTGCTTCATTGGCTAATTCTCCGCCATGGCGAACTGATACATCATTTTTGGGTACCGCAATACTCATCCCAGCTTCAAGCTGCGACACTTTCATCCATTTCCTTAAATTGTTCTTTGCGTTACCAAACATATTATTAATTTTCCTTATTCTCTTTCTCGTAGGCTTCTATGGATTTTCTCCAAGCCCTTTGTAAATTTAATACTTTGCGCCGAGTCAAAAAATATTTATTAACTTGTTCTTCAAACCTTTCAGTTGAAATCCCAGTTTCTAATATATCGCGCGCCTGCTCTAGATAAACCACCATTGCATTGCATTTATGCATGACTATATCTAATATCTCTAGCGGCTCTCTGCCCGCACCGAATCGTTTAGAATGAGATTCTGCAATTAAGCGCGGTATAGAAAGAGCACATAAGCTCATTTCTTGAATAATAGCTTCTTCAATGGTTAGTAGATAACCATCTGTTTTGCCTTCTGTATTCAACTTTGCTTGAAAAGTAGCTGTCAATTCACCGCAGACAAATACACTTCCCTCAAGGGATTTTTGATAAACCTCAAGGTCAGAGAATTTTTTAACTGCTTTTTTAGGGTTAAAAGAACTTTTTTTATAATTGTAACTCGTATAACTCATATTTTTTAATTAACGTTTTCCTCCTATTTACCTCGGCTATCTCAACCAGGCTCTAACTTTCCTAACCTGCCCGGATCCTTGTTCATCCTATAGGTTCCCTCCTTGGTCACGACCCTTTTTCGGCGCTTTCTTCTTTTATACACCGCATGCAGTGGATAAAAT
>CAZBCD010000380.1:0-1553 GCA_964490205.1 uncultured Pelolinea sp.
TTCTGCTTCCTTGTGTACTTTCTTCCAATCTATAAGACCTAACTTGGTTTTTGGTAATTCTCCTGCTAGGATATTTTCCGCAACAGTAAGGCTTTCCATCATCGCGATATGTTGAGGAACATATGCGATACCCGCTTCTAACACATCTTTGGAAGTCATGTTTGCATATTCTTCTCCGTCAATCTGGATAATTCCTTCATTGGGTTCCTGCAGCCCCATCAGCACAGCCATCAGCGTCGTTTTTCCTGCGCCATTTTTACCAACCAGACCATGGATCTCGCCTGGAAGCACACTTAAATCAACCCTTCGGAGCGCCTGAACACCAGGGAAAGCCTTGCTGATTTTTTTCATCTGTAAGATCGGTTTTGCTTTTGTTTTTACCTTGTTCATAATTGCACCATAACCATGTTAATCTACAACAACTTTTTCATCTCTTAATCCGATATCAGTTTGGGAAAGAGATTCTTCAAGAGCACGCTGCCGCATTTTCTGGACCTTGATCGCATCCAATCCCACTGCGAATAAAAGCAGCAAACCTCGGCTGGCTTCGATCCAGAAGGGTGATACTTTCATAATGGGCAATCCCACATCCAGAATGGACCAGAGGAAATATCCTCCCATCGCGCCGATCATCGTACCGCGCCCACCAAATAAGCTGATGCCGCCAACCACCGCAGCCGCCTGTACCGGGAAAATTAACCCCATTCCAACACGCGGTGTGGATGAATCCAAACGTCCAGATGTGATAAGACCTGCTATTGCCATGCAGAATCCACCGATCAGATACACACCTCGGACAATTTTATCCGCATCGATTCCCGCATCCTTTGCGGCCACCAGGTTCGAACCAACGGCATACATATTTCTGCCAAATTGTGTGTAGCGCGTAATGAAATGCGCTACCAAAAATGCAATAATAATAAATATTGATGAAACTGGTATAGACAGAAATCCTTTTTCCTGGGGAATCCTATACAGAGCTCCTGAACCTAACCACTTGTATGTATCAGGAAAGAAGCTGGCTGTTGCTCCCGGGGAAATGATGTAAACAAAACCGCGTAGGATCATCAACATAGCAATCGTAACGATCAGGTTGTTCATCCGCAATCTGGTGATCAGGAATCCATTAATATAACCAATAATCAATCCAACAACAATCATAGTGACTATCGCTACTGTTGGAGATAACTCCCATCCTAGTCCACCATTTTCTGCTGCTGCTAACATCAATCCGGCAACCATTGCTGTCAGGCCAAGCCCGGATTCAGAGGAGAGATCAAAATTCGCAGTGATCATCACAAATGCCTGTCCAATCACAAGCATACCCAAGGCAGCGGTTCTTGAGAGAATATTTACCAGGTTGTAAGGTGTTCGAAAACTCTCAGAAAATACAGAAAAAATGACCATACTGGCAGCCACCAGGATCCAGATCAAGTTGTCAAAAAGGTTGACAATTATTCGACTCAGCTTAAATTTCACAAAATCACCTCGATATTTTATATATGTGGTTTCAAACTTTTAGTGCAACAAGATTATTAATGACTTCATCAGGT
>CAZBCD010000381.1:0-1552 GCA_964490205.1 uncultured Pelolinea sp.
ACCTTGGCTACCAATATGGCTGGTAGGGGAGTCGACATTGTCCTTGGCGGAGAAAACGGCAGCGACAAGGATAAACAACAAATTAAAGAAGTAGGTGGTCTCTATGTAATCGGTACAGAACGTCATGAATCGCGTCGTATTGATAATCAGTTACGTGGCCGTTCCGGCCGCCAAGGTGACCCTGGTGAAACCAGATTCTACGTCTCACTCCAAGATGATCTTATGCGTATCTTTGGCTCAGACAAAGTAGGTGGTATTATGGGTAAGCTCGGGCTCTCAGAAGACCAAGCCATTGAACACCCCATGATTTCTAAATCCCTAGAATCCGCTCAAAAGAAAGTAGAGGGTCATAACTTTGATATTAGAAAACATTTAGTTGAGTATGATGATATTATAAACAAACACAGGGAGGTTATCTATAAGAGGAGAAACAGGATATTAAAAATATATCAACTTTTACTCAAAGGCAAAAAATCCAAACAAGGCAGCCTCAAAGAGACCATCCTTGAAATGATTGATACTGAAATTGAACAAGTAGTCATGTTCCATACTTCATCAGAGGATGAATCTGAATGGAATATCGATGAAATTTATGAAGTTACTGATACCATTTTCCCCATACCCCTGGAAGTTCGTCTTAAAATGGATGATATTCAAAAAACAGCCGGGGACAAGGTAGCTGATGTCAAAGCCAGGAATAAATTAATTAATTATTTAATTGATCTTTCTCGTAAAGCCTATGATGATCTTGAAAAGAAAATAAATGATTTAGGCAAAGATCAAGCTACTACCAATATTGAACCCATTAGAGAAATTGAAAAAATGATCCTGCTCCGTTCAATTGATATGCTCTGGGTAGAGCATATCGATGCTATGGATCATTTAAGACAGGGGATTGGCCTGAGAGGTTATGGCCAGCGAGATCCATTTGTTGAATACAAACGTGAAGCCTACCTGATGTTTATAACTCTCCAAAACAATATCCAGAAACAGGTAGTTTACTCGATTTTCAAAGTCGGCCAAGTACCTACACAACAACAATCACAAGAGGCACCAGGCATGCAGCTCAAGGGAGCTGATAAATCAAGCTCGCTTAAAGGATCTATTAGTTCTATGGCCAAGCCAGAAGGGGAAGCAACCACCACCACAGCCCCCAAGAAAGTTGGTGCGGTTTCCTCCAGTGCAGCTCAAGCTGCACCAGTAGAAGGTAATAAGAAGAAGGTTGGTAGAAATGATCCCTGTCCGTGTGGTAGCGGGAGGAAGTATAAAAAATGTCATGGGGCATAAAAAACATAGTAATAATTTCCAAATATGACTCTAGAAATTAAAAAGAAAAAGAAAAATAATTATATATTCATTGACGAGTCTGGTAAGCCAGAAATCTATTCAGCAAAAGGGGTAAACCTGGTTGATGCTGGCAATGCTTCAAGGTTTTTAGTTTTTGCGTCAGTCAGGACCAAAAATCAACTTAAGCTCCAACAGCAAATTACAGATTTTAAATCAGAACTTTTGAAAGACGATGGGTTGCGTAAAATTTTTTCCTCGGCATATT
>CAZBCD010000382.1:0-1540 GCA_964490205.1 uncultured Pelolinea sp.
TTAAAGTTCCTTTATCTTGTCAATTTTGTCATTTGTTTTTCAACACCCTCTTAATTGTGTATTGACTTAAATTAATACACTGTATAATGAAAATAATATTAATAGGTTTATTTATTAATTGAGGAAATCATTAAATTTTCACGTAAGAAATTCACTTCTGTTGGCATAGTTCTAATCCTAGTCACGGCAGCTTGTGGAGTTTCTTCTGACACGGGCAGCGGTCCTACGGAGGCGGAGCAGTCACTGGAGGCGATTTACGCACAGGGCACAGCGGATGCGCTGGCTGCTGAGGCAGAGCAGGCAATTCCCGAAGATGTAGTTGAAACCGCGGTGGAAGTGGACCCTGTCGAACCGGAACATAAAATGGTTCCCGGAAATCTGGGCGCGGAAGCACGGACAAAGAATGAAATTGACACGTCTAGTCTAGCTGACAGAAAATTTGCTCTAGGCGATTCCTTCCACCGCGGTAATTTTGAACGACCATTCACAAAGACCGAAATGGTTTATCTGCCTGAGACGGACCTGATAAAGATTACCATTTCCAGAAGCGACGATTTTACCTACTTCGAGATTGAAGTGTTCAGCGGGAGCGAAGAAAGTGGCTTTCCTTCCTCTACCTATGGGGTTGAATTTGATACAGATATGGACGGGCGCGGTGATATCCTATTGTGGGCAAGGGGAGTGGATAGCGAAGAGTGGACAGTTGAAAATGTATCCGTATTGAGTGATAGCAACAATGATGTAGGCGGAACGAATCCGGTTATTCCTGATGGGAATAGTGGGGATGGTTATGATGAGGTGCTCTTCTCAAAAGATAAAACGGATGACCTAGACATGGCCTGGCAGCGAAAAGAAGCGAGCGACAAAATTCATCTAGCTATCAAGACATCAATAGTGGATGCATCTGTTTTCATGTGGAAGGTTTGGGCGGACAGCGGCGTAGCTGACCCCGCCCTGTTTGATTACAATGACACGATGGGGCCTACCGAAGCCGGTTTGCCAATTAGAGGTAACGATGATTATCCAGTCGAGAAACTCAACAGCATGGACTCTACATGCTGGATTGCTTATAACTTTACACCGACCGGCTATGAACCGGGTGGTTGCGTGATTGTAAAACCTGTCGCACCACCTTCAGATGAACCAGAAGAATCTGGGATTAGCACCAATTGGTGAGGAAAATGAATATCAGCTTGGAAGGCTGATGCCTTACCGCTTGGCGAAATGGAGAATTTCACCACTGAAAACGCCTAATAATGCAAACTATTGAATTTTAATTTTCAATTTTTAGAAAACTAATGACTTAATTAATTATTATTAATGCCATCTGATTTAATATACTTTGATGCTGTGTTGCCCTCTAACCCGGAGGCTTTTTTCTCTTGGATGAAGAGTACTTGGGAAAAAATATATAGCATTCCAATCAAAATCAATATTATTGAAGAAGATAATCCCGAAGCATTACTTGCGCTAAAAATGAAGGACTTGTAATACGTCATACCCTCCAAGACAGTTTGTAATAGTATCTAAAGTATAAACA
>CAZBCD010000383.1:0-1500 GCA_964490205.1 uncultured Pelolinea sp.
CATAATTAATTTCCAGTTTCGTTTTTCCATGATCTTATCAATTTTATGCAGATCAATACAAATAATAAAATATAAAGGTGCATGAAATGGGTGATTTGCTTTTTTCCTGGAAAGAAGTACGCTATAAACCTGAAAAGCAAAAGCCGCTTGTTGACCCGCTTTTATAATAATCTGAATTATATTGTCAGGCACTATCTTATCTTCATATTTACGTATCGATTTATGGTTAAGCAGAAGTTCTATAATCTGATTTTTTTGTATTTCTTTTGACATAGCTCCTCCAATAATTTCTTTTTGATATAAATCGATGAGGTAAATTTTTGTCAAGAATTCGATTTCCAAAAATGAAACTTGACGATAAATTATTTTTATTTTAATTTACAAACTGAAGAGGTAGTGTAACATAAATTATGAAAGTTTATGAAAGAAATAACAGAAATTAAATTAGCCACGAAGTTCACAAAAAAGCACGAAGAAAAACAAAAAATACTCTTTGCGTTGCTTCGTGTTCTTAGTGGCTTAAAAGGATAAAAAAAAATGAAAAAGAGAATATTATTTATACTTTTTATCTTTATCGTGCAGATTATTTTTGCCCAGAATCTTTCGTTCTGGAATAATATCAGAAATAGCTCATATACGATTGCTGATTCCATTCATATCCGGTGTGAAACCATAGATTTTCCAGGTATTCAAAACAGCCTTTTTTATTCCACCTATGATGGTTGGCAAGAAGCTGAAATGGAACATTTTTCCGGTATAACATACCAATCTGTGATTCCTGCATTGCCTTCCGATACTCAGTATTGCAGGTTTAAAACAGAGCACGATACTCTGGTTGGCATGATGCCTGCATACATTCCTGATGATATTTTCCCGCCTGCGAATTCCGCATTAAGTCTTGTTGCGGATGACCCTGCTGGAGATATTATCATTGCCAATATGGATCATCTCGATATTACTGCTGAATATTTTGCTTATTCAGATTCCAGGTTTTACACTGCCATAAAAAATAATGAAGGTGCGTTTCCTCCGAATAATGGAGGATTATTCCCAACGGAATTTTATATTTATGTTGCTGGAATAATAAACCCTGAAAACGTGTTAATTGATTCTGTAGCTTACTTTCTGGTTTATACTGAATTGCTTCTCATTTATCCGGGTTTATACAAAATTGTGGGAACTGAACTGAATCTGAACTCCTTTCAGCGGATTGGAGATATTGAATATAGCATCTCTGACAGCACACTTATCATGGCGTGCGATATCGATGTTTTAACTTCTGATGAGCATTTTGGTGACTGGCCCAACATTACGAACACGCTCGGATTCGATGTAATCACATTATTCATTGATTTATCATTTGAATTCCAACTGGTTGATTTTGCTAAACCTTCGATTCAGAATATCGACCAGTATGTTATAGAACCTTTCGTGAATATTGTTCCCGAACTATTTGATATTAATGCAAACATTATTGGATTAAATACTGAAATCGATTTG
>CAZBCD010000384.1:0-1500 GCA_964490205.1 uncultured Pelolinea sp.
AGAATGTGAAAGAAGGACAGTTCTTGTTCCCATTTTCTGTAGTGCCACAGAGCTGGCGATGGTGCCGGGGTGACTTGCGATAGAAACAAGGGAAATACAGGGTTGAAAGATATTATAAAGTCTTCTGACTCTGGTTTGTGCTGTAATCATCCGGCTGCATAATTGTTTAAACAAATAATCCCATTGATAAAAAAGATGATTATTGGATAAAATTTCCTGAAAATTAGTAAAGCTTTTTTTGTATTCAAAAAATGATTTCAAGGTTTCTGAGGCAAGTACCCGTATGCGTCTTTTATTTCTGATCTTTTTCAAAAATCCGTCACTATAGGACTTGACATTCTTAAGGCTTCCCTTCCAGAGATGCAGGACGTTATGGCGGGGAAGCTCTTTCAGGAATCCAAAGAACCAGGACTGTCGATTTGTTTCCTCATGGGCTGAAAGCAAACTCAGGCAAAGATGTCCCCCGTTTTTTCCTGAGACAGCTTTCCAATAAGGAACCACAATTGCACCTTTGGAATAGTCAATAATTGTCCTTAAACCTTTAATCATCTGCTCGATTCTGTTCTTGGGCTGTAGGTTATCAGCAGGCTGCTTCTTCCCCTTTTTTGTTAGAAATATACCGCCTTTTTCTGCATAATATTCAAGGATAGAGTCAAAGGTAGAACATTTCCAATTTGTTTCATCACATGGAATGTCAAAATGAGAATAGAAATTAATAAAAGTTAAAGGGTTATATTCGCTTATTATTTCTTTTATTACGAGGTTAGAGATAATCGCTTCCTGCAGAAACAGAACGAGTGAATAGAGTGGTACAAATTTATAAGGTTCCAATTCTGAATTTGTAAAAAATGGATTCCAGCATACATCAATAATTGTCTTATGATGCTCCAATTGTTTTCTTGCTTCTTGCCCATCAATGAAATGCCAAACGGGTATTACATTGAACCCTTCTTCTAACAATCTATAATACGCCCCGAAAGTCAGTGCTATCATCATCATGTTTTCTTTGACCTGGGACCGAATCAAAGTTTCAACATCATGAGAGTCTTTTACAAAAACTATTTGAGGCCTTTTCATCTCAGAAAGAATTTAAGCAACTTGTTGAATTATGCCGTTATGTTCAAGCGATTCAACAATGGGGTAAAGTTCCCATACAGGTGATTTTATAGTTTCTGCAATGGTTAACAAATCGGTTTTGCCATCACAGTAGGAAATCAGATTCTTCATTCTCTTTAGCTTTTGATAGTCCTGTTTTCTGGAAAGACTGGGATATAATCCACGTTTTCCGAGTTGCGGTTCTCCAAGAACGGTGGTCCTGTAGATACGATTTCGTTCAAAAACATCCAGGCATTTAATATACATATTGAGGGTATCTTCCAGGCTTTCGCCTGAGACAAAATCGAGATCATCCGCTGATGTATGGTATTGCGGATAGGTACCATATTTCGACCGCATGAGGGATCCTACTGCAAGGTCAATTCCGGGTGAATTGTATTGTCT